>JAHJBD010000133.1 GCA_018813725.1 Nanobdellota archaeon
ATGACCAGCTGCCACTTACTCTTGATAAAGTTATTGTAGCAGAAGACGATGGCAGCCTAATAAGCGGAATCAAAAAAGATCCTCAGAGATCTGAAATCCAAGCCAAGATTACACTCTGCCCCACAGGAGATGCTGACCATATGCTTGACAGGGGAAGATCAAAACTTAATTTGGAGATAGATACTGGAAAACTTAAAGATGTATTCGACTTTCTTTTTAGGATAATCCGTGAAGGAAAAGTCAGTGACCAAGCTACTAGCAAACTAGGTAAAGCCATTGCAGGAGACGCGTTCTCAAACAAAATTATCCCCTGGTCTCCGAACGATAAGATCAAGATCGATGTTAACCTTAACAAAGTTGACCTCTTCATGGAACCTGGTTCTGAATTCTGTGGCTATCCGACAGTGCACTCTATCAGCACCATAACTTCTGAGAGCGGCACAGGGATGAAAAACTTGCTTGATATATACAATGATCAAAGAACACTTGGCACACAAACAGCAGAACAAGGTGTGATTAGCCTCATCTTGGCAGGCAATGAAGGTAACCCATTATATGTTAAACATCTTGTTGATATGGTCCTTAAGGACCTTGGCCTTGATTTCGAAAGGCTGGTTCCAGCAAGGATGAAGACTGCGCTTGAGACCAAAGATACAAGAAAAGTTGCAATATCGATAGAGCTTACAACTGCACTCGAAGGGGAAACTGCAGTGCTAAAGGCTATTGTCCAAAGAAGCTACCAAGAAAAGACAGGCTGGCGTAAATGGGAAGATGTTAACCTACCAACTGAAACAATCCCATTATCTATCGGCAAAGATGACATCAAAGCATACCTAAACAAGTACACTCTAAATATTGATGAGATGATCAAGATTTTTGACACTATGAAAAAGAACAAGGATGAGCCAAATGAAGAGTTTAGCTTGAGAAAAGGTGAGATAACTGTCCTTAACCTTGGTATCACCAAACTGACCATCAACTGGAAGATAGAGCCAAAAAGGAACGGTGGAGAACATTTCGAGTTCAATTCCCTTGGTGTAATGTCAGTAGGTCTCGACACTGATATCCCACTTGAGAAAGGGACCGGCCTTACTGACTGCTGCGTTGCAGTATTCCCAACAGGATTATACTCAAATTCAATATATATGCTTAGGGAAGAAAATGAAGGAAGATCAGGCATTGCTTACCAGTTCCTTCCTGATATGGCCTTCCAAGAGCCAGTAGAAAGGACATTCAAGTCAAAGACAGAACAACAGATCATAAGAGTATATACTGACCAGGATATTGAAGATTGCAATCTGCAAGTGCTCAGCGAGACAACAAACCCTGTTGATATTGAAGGAACAACAATCGATACTCCTGACCTCACATTCACTATACCTCCATTTGCAACTAGTGAAAGAAAGGATATTACCATAAGAAAGATAATGCTAGATTGTCCATCTTGCACAAATGGGATACAAGACAGCGATGAAGAAGGAGTAGACTGTGGAGGCTCATGCATGACGCCATGCGAAAACTGCTTCAACGGTATCATGGACAGCAATGAAGAGGGCATAGACTGCGGCGGTGCGTGCATTATAGAACTTGATATTGAAGAACTACCTGGATTGGACCAAAACCATGACTGTATAACAACAGAACCTAAATACGATAGCTGCTACACTGACCAAGACTGCATAGGAAGCTGCAAAGAAGGTCTGACACCTATATGCTCAAACTATACTGAACTATGCACTTGCGTAAAAGAAGAAGTGTGCGGCAACCATTTTTGCGAATTCTATGAAAACCTCGGCCAGACTTGTGATGAGGATTGCAGCCAACCAAACTGCAATGATTATATCCAAAACCAGGATGAAACAGCAGTTGATGAAGGAGGAATATGCGGCCTTGCACCTTCAGAGATTGATGAGATAAAAAACGAAAGGTTTTCCGATATCCAAACACTTATCTGCACAGGTGACTGTTCAAGTCCTTCAAACATCCTAAAGTTAGAAGATAATATCAAGATTATAGTATCAAATCCAGTCAAAGCTTTGACTAGAGGTTATTATGAAGATCAATGGGGTATGAGAGAGAATATCCATTTTGTCAATAACGCAGCAGTGTTCCATACAAAAACACCAGGGACTTATAAAGCAGTCATCCTAATCTCAAAAGCAGGTTATGATGACTATTCAGAAACCCTGTACTTCTCAGTCAATGAACAAACACTTAACACCTGGCTGATAATTATCCCATTATTGATCATCATTATTGCCTTGATAGCCGGAGTGGTTATCTGGACAAGACACAAACAAAACACCATTCCTAAATAGTAATAAACCTTTAAATACCTTCCTCACTAAATTCTAAATATTATGAGAATTGATCTGAAAACTAGAGATAATCCTAATATTGATAAGTATAGGAGAGAAGATTTAGATACTGCATATAATTTTGCATCTGAACTGCACAAAGAGCTAGGCACATTCCTTAAGGCTGTAGTATTATTTGGATCCACAGCAAGGCACACAGAAACTGCTGTTTCTGACATAGACATCCTTATTGTGATTGACGACATCTCTATCCATATGAGCAAGGAATTGATAAGCACTTATAGGATAATAGTTGAGAAGCTGATAGCAAAGATCTCAATAAGGCTTCACGTCACAACAATAAGGTTTACAAATTTCTGGGATTATATAAGGAATGGTGACCCTATAGGGATCAACATACTTAGGGATGGCGTTGCATTGATAGACACAGGTTTCTTTGATCCTTTACAGCTGCTCCTCAAAAGGGGCCGTATCAGGCCTTCGCATGAAGCAGTCTGGACATATTTTGTCAGAGCACCAAACTCTTTGCATAATGCAAGATGGCACATCCTGCAATCAATAATAGACCTGTATTGGGCTGTGATCGATGCATCACACGCAGCATTGATGAAACTTGGCGAGACGCCTCCAACACCTTCTCATGTTGCTGACATGCTTGATAGATCCATGGTACAGAAAGGTCTTTTGGAAAAAAAGTATATCAATATAATGCGAAACTTCTATCATCTCTCAAAGATGATCAACCACAGACAGATCTCAGAAGTCAAAGGAGAAGAGTTTGACAGATACCATAAACAGGCATCTGATTTCGTTGAACGTATGCGAAAGTTCATCGATGTAAGGTAAGTTTTATAATTATCCCTGTATTCTATATAATTATGAACTTTGATAATGA
>JAHJBD010000134.1 GCA_018813725.1 Nanobdellota archaeon
CAAAAGAAAGCCCTTCTTCTGAATCATCCCCGCCAGTATTTGCAGACATGACCTCAAAATAATACCGAGTAGCAGGTTTTAACCGTGTAAGAAACAAGCTATGCTCTGTCTTAAGCGCACTGTCTTTTGCAGTCTCGTTCAAGTCAAGATTATTCACACCATATTTTACAGTAGAATTTCCAGCTTCATCAGTTGTCCAATTGACCCAGGCTATCCTGTCATACTGCTTGTATGTTACATCATCTATCCTGATACCCATGGCAGGGATGCTTATCATTACCATCAGCCAGATCATCCACAACGCTATTAACTGGATCTTATATCTGCTCATCTGAACTCAGGCCCCGTCACGTCTTTTGAATATGATTTTAATCCGCCGAAAAAGAAATATTGCTCTTCTTCATCTTTGGTATCTGTATACAATACATGGAATACTACTTTCTCTTTATTGAGATCAAACTGATTAACTGTCCAATTCTGCATATAACCGCCAAGCAATGTATCATTCTTTGTGAGGAATATCTGAAGCTCATACTCAAAATCATCCTTATCCAACAATTCTAATGGAAGCTCAGAATCAGGAGGATAAGGAGCATATGACTCAAAATTCTTTGGCTTGTGCTTGACCACTGTATAATTCTTAACATAGGTAACAGGACTCATATATATCTCATGCACCCTTGACTTATCTGTGTTGATGAAAGTCTTTGCAGTCTTATACCCAGGCTTTGATGCCTCAAGCACTGCCTGTACACAATATGGTGTTAAAGCCTTAAACATCGGAACACCACCAGCTCCACCTGTATAGACAGGCTGTGTATCTCCTAATTGGCATGAAAACTTACCGCACTTGAATGTAAAGTTTACTCCCCTTATCTCTTTGCCGCCAAAAACATCTTGGATAGCATAGATTACCTGTTCATAGTAAAGGTCATTGCAATACTCTTCATTAGGTATAGCTTCTTTTCCTTCAAAAGATTCAAAAGCAAAACTTTTTCTAGCAGGCATATTATGGTCGATAGAACCCTTAAAAGCAAACTGGAAACTAAACTCCTCATGATCCCTAGTAGCTTCATCGACCAAGGTTACCATTACTGGAAAGATCATATCATATGTATAATGCCAAAGCTGTATGCAAAGGAACCTTGCTATCTCCTGACCCTTTTGTGAGTTGGATTCAAGGTATCTGCCGTTTGAAGGCCTTATCTTAAGATCCATCGGCCAGTTATCCATGAACTTAAAGCCTATCCTCATGTTAGGGTCAACACCAGGAACAGCCCAGACATAATGATAATTATAGTATGACTCATTAAACCTGTCATCAGGTGTGGTAGATACTTCTTTACCGTCAACTATAGTACGCACATTATTCGGTAGTTTGATGTACCTTGTATCAGAATACTTGGTGCCAGCAACTTTGATGAAATCAAAATTTACTGACATAAGATACTTAAGATAACTTTCAACATCATCAATAAGCCACCTTTTTTTGCCGCAATCGATCTCAAGCCCAGTAGTGGGTATCCTCTCCTCATCTGCCATCGCGATAAGATCGATCACTTTCTGTTCGATAAACGGATCCTTGTTCTCAAACTCCATTATGTTCTTTGCTACTGTATAGAGCCTATGCATCCTAACAGGTATCACAGCCTTAAAATCCTTAAGCTCGCCTAAAGTCTTGTTAAACTTATCAGTTATCACAAATGGATATACTGATTCAACAGTTACAAGAGAATTGTCAGCCTGGCCAAACTCAACATTGGCAGAAAATCCTCCGAGCTCAATAAAATTATATGTTTCCCTAAATGCATCAAAGCTTTTCAGGCAGTTTACAATATTAGCTTCTACATGGTCAGAAAGCTGCTTTTCCATAAACTCTTGAGTAGGTATAGCTTCTGTCCCATCATACCACCAATAAGGGTTCCGAAACGGGCTCCCTGGAGCGCCAGTAGGGTTAAGTGAGGTAAACGGATTATCAAGAAGCTGTGGAGTAAAAGTTAGATAACCCCCGTTATATCCTTGTGTGACAAGACCATCATATGCAACAGTCTTCATGCAAGTCTCAACATAATCTTTTACAGGCAAGAATTCAGGCTCGATCTGCTCAGGCCTAAATACAGTCTCTTTTCGAAAATACACAAGAAATATCAAAGTTAACAATATGATCAGCCCTACTATTACAAAAATCGTTATCTGACCTCTTTTTTTCATTCCCATATTGACTAAATTTGCTTGTTTAAATCTTTTTCTTTTCTAAGTATAACTTCTGTATATATCTGAAAATATGAAACCAGCATCACAATAATGGCCCAGTAGACCACTATCAACACAATTCCAAACCAAACGCTGAATGGAGTGATCAAGCTAAAAAGGTACTTGAGTGCAAAAAACCCGCCAAAAACAAGTAATAAAGGTGCGACGAGCAGATACAGATGATCAACACCAATCTTAAAGACCTTGAGCACATAGACTAGCTTGCCATGTTTAGTATATTCAATATATAAGATATTTGTAAGATAAACAAACAATAACCATAACAAGAATATTGCACCGCCTGTAACACTTTGGTTTGACCCATAGTAAGCGATACCAAATATTATGATCCAAATCCCCATCCAGATAAGGTTCAACCCACAAAACTTGAATAAGAAAGTAAGTGTCTGCATCTTACCTGCAAGCTTATTATTTATCAGTCCTTGAAACAATGACCAATTTATTATCATCAATATCACCAAAAAAACTATCATCACTATCCCAAACACAAGAAAATTCCTTAGAAGTGTCGCTGCATTCTCAAGCTGATCCACTGTACCTTGCGCCAAAGTCTGAGTATCGAGAGCTGACAAAGGCACTTGCCATCTGAGCAAGAGCTCGCGAGCAATAAGCCCTAATAATACAGTTATGCCTGCAAAACCAAGATAAGATGTGAATATCCATAGGATATTAGACTTTGCGCTTTTTAAAGCATGCAAAAAATACTGCTTATGCTCTGCAAAATAGCCGTCTGTTTGCTTCATAACCCACCTCTAAGCATAAATTTGCACTCATCATTTATAAATTATTTGATTTTTTCCACCTCTTTACCCTAATGATGCTGCTTATTACCAAAACCATTATATATGCGAATATCCTTGTCAATGTATCAATAAAAAGGTGATAAAATGTTAAAGATAATATTATCAGTAGTTCTTGTCTTGATGATAGTTGGCTGTGCAACAGATGCGCCCACATCAAAAGACAGTGGTGCGCAAATTGCCGAGCCAGAAAAAATGCAACCAGAAGAGATTGCAGAGCAAAGCATGGCATCATACACAGATATATCTGTAGAAGAAGCAAAGACACTTATCGAGCTTGATCCAGAGCTAGTGATAATAGATGTTTCACCTAAATATGCACAAGGGCATATTCCAGGAGCAGTAAATTATTATGTAGGAGATGGCTCATTAGATGCTGCAATACCTGATCTTGACAAGACAAAAGAATATTTAGTATACTGCCATGTTGACAGCGCTTCAATACTAGGTGCTCAGAAATTGGTTGACGCTGGATTTTCAGATGTTTACAGGCTGATAGGCAACTATCAAGCTTGGGTTGATGCCGGCTATGAGATAGAATGAATATCCAAGTTATAACTGTGCATACCAAAAAACTTTTAAATAAGTGCTGTAAACCACTAAAAATATGACAGACGAAGACTCAGACGAAAGCTCTATCTATGACGAAGACGGCCGGGAAGAGATGGTCGATGACGACGAGATGAGCAGCGGCGAAGAAGGCTTTATGCGCGGGTATGACGAAGCTGAAGAGCACGAAAAGCATAAAGAGAAAAAGGAAGAAGAAGACGAAGAAGAGAAAGAGGATTGATTCTTAACATTTATATAAGGCTGCTTAATTCTATATAGTCATGAAACTTATAACAAAGAAAGCCCAGGCAAGGCTACCGACAGAATACGGCGAATTCACCATACATGTATATGAAGATACTAGCCAAAAACAGCATATCGCGCTTGTCAAAGGCTCCATTAAAGAAAACATCTTAGTCAGGGTCCATTCCGAGTGCTTTACAGGAGACCTCTTACACAGTTCAAAATGCGACTGTGGAAAGCAGCTCAACGAAAGCCTAAAGATAATCGCAAAAAAAGGTGGTGTTCTTCTTTACCTAAGGCAAGAAGGTAGAGGCATTGGCCTATTGAATAAGATCAAGGCTTACGAGCTTCAGGACCAAGGATTAGATACAGTAGAAGCAAATGAAAAACTTGGTTTCAAAGCAGACCAGAGAGATTACACAATAGGCGCACAGATACTTTCTGATCTTGGCATTACCACGATACACTTATTGACAAATAACCCAAAAAAGATCTCTGGCATAGAAAAATACGGGCTTAGGATAACAGAACGTGTGCCCATAATAATAAAGCCGACCAAGGAAAGCGAACGATATCTAAACACTAAGAAAGTTAAGCTTGGCCATCTATTGGATTCTGAAGGGATTGTTGGATAAGCGTAGCAATTATTCACTGATATATCAGCAACCTGACACTTAGAGCAATTCCATCACTTTAGCGATATCTTTCTCATTCACAACTATCAGAGTATCAGTGTAAGTTGACATCACTTCTATGATATTTACTCCATTATCTGCTAATAACGTAGATATATGCGCGATAAACCCAGGCGTCTCAGTCAGGTTCTCAGGGCTCTTGAACACAACCTCAGCCAGGTTCTCATACACCCGGATTATTTTCTTTTTGAAGAGTTTCTGGATAAAAGGCAAAAATTCCATCGAAGTGATTATGGTTATGGTGTTTGTTCCCTCGATGATGTTAAGCCTTTCCTGTCTCTGTTTTACCTCTTTCTGGATCTCGATCAGATGATTAAAGAATACACTCTTCTCGACAATAAGGTCAACAATCTTATTCTTCACTTCAAGTTTGCTGCTTTTCATGATATCAAGTATCTTACTGCCAAGAATAGGCTCTTTCCTAAGCTTTGTATGATACCTTCGGCATGCTATCAGGATGGCGTCAAAATCATTTTTCACATCAAGATGCATATCCAAAGCGATCTTCCTGCTTAATGCAGAGAAATTTATAAGACCCTGTCTGAAACATTCTCTTATCCCTGGGTGCTCCTGGATATATTTCTCAGTGCTCTTAGCAAGATTTCCCATATAGCAGCCTCTTTAATTTGCTAAGATTATACCTGCACCACTTTCCAGAACTGCACTCTCTAGAGAAGACAAAAGAATTAAAGTATATCAACATCTCATATAGCTTCCTTCTTTTTTCAAAATCATTTGATAAGACAGCTTCTTTCTTATAGCCCCTTAAGAACAGGTTTTCCAGCTTCTTATCATTTTCAAACATCCATAATATGCTTTTCACAAGATCAAACTCATTATGTCCAGATATTGCCCACTCCCAGTCGATTATGCCATTGATATTCTTGTCGCAGATGATATGGGCATATGAATAATCCTTATGCAGCAATGAGGGCATGACAACATCATCAAGAAGCGCTTTATGGTCATCAAAATACTTTCTGATATCATCAAACGTTTTCTTAGGTAGGCTCTTCCCTGCTTTCTTTATCTTATGCTTAAGGTCAAATTCCAGAAAATCAGCCCATTTTTCAAATTTCGGCTTGATCTCTTGCCCGACAATCCATCCAAAGCGATCAAACTTGATACTATGTATCTTAGCAAGCATTGTCCCTGATTCTGTCACAGACCGGTTTGTGATTCTTGTGCCAAGCTCATTGCCATCTATCTTCTTCAGGATAGAATACGGATAGCCAAGAATATTTTTTCCAGTAAATGAGACGATCATCTCCGGCACAGGCACATCTGTCTTCTGCCTCACAAGATCAAACAAGTACTTCTCCTTCTCAGCTTTCCATCCATCCTTAGGATATATCCGTAACACAAACTCTTCAATGGCCCCTGTATACTTTTCTGCCAGCTTAACAAAATAAATCTTATTGACCTGGCCCTTAGAATTGTCTTGCACAGATACTACTATATGTTTTGGCATGACCTTTGAGAAGACTGCATTAATATTTAGGTTAGAGATCATTTTTTCCTCAGCTGGGATTTCTTTATGACTTCAAGCACTTCCTGGCTAAGCTCAATCTGCGAGATGTCTATAAAATTTGAAAGTGGCTGCTGCATTTTGTAAGTTTAAGTTTGGGGCTGCGGGGAACAGCCCCAATAAATTGTGGAGCGTGCACGTCCAGCATACTCTGGTACCCGTTGTGAACATACCGCTCAACCCATTCTGAGAAAGAGGTGATATTTAAATGTTTTGTTTTGGACATTTTGATAATTTTTAAAGATAATTTGTCTATAATAAGACATTGTCTAATTTAGGACAATTTTGTCTTATTTGTCCATAATAGGGCTATAGATTTAAAAATAAACCCATACATTTCGGCCCCATGGCAAAAAATATGACTGTAGAGCAGCTTAAAGAGGTGCAGGCAAAGCTGGGCCTCCCTATCTCACCATACTGGACAAATCTTCTTCGGGGTTTAGAAGTGCACGAAGTTGGCGTCATCAAAGCCAGCGGCAAGCTTATTGTTCCACCTTCTCTTGATCTTATTGTAAGTGATTATGAGGTCCTTGATAATCAGCTGGGTATCGCTCTGCCACTGGTCATTGGAGGCGGACCGCAGTACGATGCGCTTCCAGCATACAGCTCATCAGGCAAGGTCAAAGGCATACGCGTCACAAGCAGTGAACTTCTCTCCCAGATACTCCCTGTTGCACAGCAAAATCTTGATTCTGTTGTAAACGCGCTGGACAGCAGCAAAGTAAGCGCAGTTGCGATGCCATATTCAGTATTCAGGGTCAAGCCCCACGGCGTGGAAGTAGACAGCGCATCTGGAAAAGAGCAAGACGTAGGATTTGTAGGCGACGTTGTTTATGTAGATACAGCGCCTGTGATCGCAGCGCTTCACCAAGGTAGGATACCTGTGCTGTCACATATCGGCGTCGACGATAATGGCCAGCAATACAATATCAACGCGACAACAGCAGCTGCAGAGTTGGTCAAATGGCTGCAGGCATACAAGCTGATCGTGCTCGGCAATTGTCCTATCCTTGACAATACTGGACAAGTGATATCTGAATTCAAGTCTGAAGCAGCGCTTAACCAGATGATAAAACAAGGAGTGATCAACGGCGGGATGGCCCTTAACGCTAGAGAAGCATACGCTTTTCTAAAAGCCATGGGCCCAGGCCGTACAGTACAGCTAACAACACCCGCAAACCTGTTGAAAGAGCTTGTCTCTGACGGCGCAGGAACAATCCTAAGGATGCCTTTCATAATACAGTCATACCAGAGCCCAGAGCATTTTGGCACTGCAAGACTAACAGACCTGATTAATGACGCTTTTGCTTCAAGAGGTAAAAGATTATCACCTGAGTATTTCCTTGACAACGGGATCATTAAGCTTTACGTAGATGCAGAAAAGACAGGTGGAGCTATAGTCAAACAGCTAGAAGGCGTCCCCTACATGTGCAAACTGTTCACCCACCCTGATTTTCGTGGAAATGGTCTTGCATCCCAGATAATGGAGCGTATCAACGCAGATTATGGAGGATTTGTGTGGAGAACAGATGCAAGTGACGACAATACAAGCAAGAGATTCTATATGCGCTTCACTGAAAAGCTTAAGAAGAACGGCCTCCAAAAACCAGGTATGGTTACAGGTTATGAGACCATAGGAAATTACGTGGTTTTCGCGGTTAATATGGACCCAGATAAATGGCAGCATACAAAGGCTGCAGCAGCATATGTGCCGCCTTCAATGCTCAAGTTGCATATCTAGTTTTCATTTATAAATAGAGACATAGTTTTATATAATAAAACCTATTTTTAAAGCTTTGGGGGATTGATGAGACCACATAAGAAGTATATGGAGCTATGTTTGAAACTAGCTGAGAAAGGTAAAGGCGCTACTAGTCCTAACCCTCTTGTTGGAGCGATACTTGTTAAAAGAGGAGCTATAGTTGGCAAAGGATGGCACAAGAAGTGCGGTGAAGACCATGCTGAGGTTATGGCAATAAAGCAAGCAGGCATCAAAGCTAACAATGCAACATTATATGTAAACCTAGAGCCATGTTCGCACTGGGGAAGAACACCCCCATGTACAGAATCTATCATCCAGGCAGGGATCAGAGAGGTTATTGTTGGCTGTGAAGACCCAAACCCAAAGGTCAGCGGCCACCTTGAGCTAAAATCAAGAGGCCTAAAGACCAAGATAGGAATTCTTGACGATGAATGCAGACGTATAAATGAAACATACCTAAAATATATGAAGACCAAAAAGCCTTTTGTGATAGTCAAGGCAGCAATGTCGCTTGATGGAAAGATAGCCACAAAAACCGGACACTCCAAATACATAACAGGAACAGAAGCAAGAAAACATGTTCACCAGCTAAGGTCAGAGCTTGACGCGATAATGGTAGGTTCAAACACAGTGATGAAAGATGACCCAATGCTGACAACAAGATTGGTCAAAGGAAAAAATCCTATCAAGATAGTGGTTGACTCTAAACTTAAGCTCAACCTAAATTCAAATGTTGTCAAGAACGAACCATCAAAACTTATTGTTGCGACAACAAATCTTGCTCCAAGGACAAAGGTCAAACAGCTTCAGCAAAAAGGCGTTAAGATCATCGAGATGCCCGCTGATAATGGCCATGTTGACCTTAAAAAGCTCATGAAAGAGCTAGGCAACCACGAGATAACATCCATCATGATCGAAGGCGGCGCAGAGTTAAATTCACATGCGATCAAATCAAATATCGTAGACAAGCTTTTGTTTTTCCTTTCCCCAGGACTTATCGGTGACGGTCTATCAGCTCTTGGAGACATGGGGATAACAAAAGTGGACAAGTCAATCAAGCTAAAGAACGTGACGCATACAAAGATAGGCAAAGATCTCCTTATAGAAGGCTATCTATAAAACACATACTTTTTTAAACAGATATTCTTTCTTATGACCATGGCAAATATAGAGCAGGCAATAAAGGAATTACAGAGAGGAAACTTCATAATCCTTGTAGATGATGAGCATCGTGAGAATGAAGGTGACCTTGTTATCGCTGCTGAGAAAGTTACACCTTCTAAGATAAATTATATGATAAGAAACGCACGAGGTTTAGTATGTATGCCGATGAAAGGTAAGCGCCTTGATGAGCTAAATATCCCGATAATGGTAGATGTTCAAAAGAACACAGAAAACACAAAATGCGCTTTCACAGTTTCAGTTGATGCAAAAAAAGAGACCACGACAGGAATCTCAGCATTTGATCGTGCAGCAACTGTCAAAACTCTTATCAGCCCTGAGACAAGACCAGAAGATCTTGCAAG
>JAHJBD010000135.1 GCA_018813725.1 Nanobdellota archaeon
AGGTAATTTTCCATGTATTGTATACAGATACCAAAGATGAAGAAGAACAGTATTTCTTTTTCGGCGGATTAAAATCATATTCAAAAGATGTAATGGGGCCTGAGTTCAGATGAGCAGATATAAGATCCAGTTGATCGCATTTTGGATGATCTGGCTGATGGTGATGATAAGCATTCCTGCCATGGGTATCAGGATAGATGATGTAACATACAAGCAGTATGACAGGATAGCATGGGTCAACTGGACAACTGACGAAGCTGGCAATTCTACTGTAAAATTTGGTGTGAATAATCTTGACTTGAACGAGACTGCAAAAGACAGTGCACTTAAGACAAAACATAGCCTGTTCCTTACACGGCTAAAACCTGCTACTAGGTATTATTTTGATGTTTTGTCTGCCAATGCTGGAGGGGATGATGCTGAAGAAGGGCTTTCTTTTGAGACATTACCTTTGCAGCCTCCGTATATTCTAGTAAGTATTCCTCAGTATTTTACTCAGAGTATATTTCCTTTGAGTGTCACTACAGTACCTGGCGCAATTGTCAGAGTATATATCAATGATGATATTGACCAGGATCTGCCAAGAACAACTACAGCTAATGATCTAGGGCAGGTCACAGCATCTCTTCCTGTAAAAGAAGGGTTGAATCGGCTTAGGATAAAAGTAAAAGATCCTGCCAACAATAATATGGAAGAGACAAAGGATTATTCGTTTATCACTGATACTGTCAAACCCACTCTTGTAGTATCAAACATTCCTGAGGTTATCTCAAATACTACCCTAATAGTTAAAGGTGTTGTGTCAGAAAACAGTACTGTTGTGATCAGCATGGAGTATGAGGGCGAGACTGTGCTTCCAGCAAAGGTTAGCGGGCTTGAAGGTGAGTCTGGCGAAAACTCAATCGAGCTTAACTGGGGTGCTGTTGAAGATGCTCACGAATACCTTATCTATAGGGATGGTGTTGCGATAGCTTCTAACAGGGGAACATTCTTTGTCGATGCTGTCAATGCAGATACCTCTTATACATACCAAGTTTCTGCTGTTGATAATAACTGCAATGTTGGTCCAAAGTCAGATTCCGTGACTGTAAAGAGCCAGCCTGGCGGGCTTCCTTTGCAGCCTGCTGTTGAAGAGGTATCTTTAGTGTGTGAGGCTTTCAATGTAAAGATAAAGACTAACTCTAGTTTTGAGACAGAGCTTAATCTTGATGAGGATGGTTTTTACACTATCACTGTCAACGCAACTGATGTTGCTGGGAATACCAATAAGGTTTTGTACCAGACTTATCTTGATACACAACCGCCAAAGATAGAGATAGTTGAGCCTTCTAATGGGATCGAGATATTTGAGAACCATGCAGATGATGTTCGGATAAGGGGGGTTACAAAACCCAATTCTAAGGTTTATCTTTATGTTGATAGGTTTCCTAACGGTCCATTTAATGAGTCTGTTAAACTATCAGGGTTCCCTGATGAGATACAGGATATTCCTGAAGCAAAGCTTGACCCTGAATGCTCTTGCATATCAGGCGCAAATTATATCACCTATTCTGATGCTGCTGGTGAGTTTGAGTTTGACTCTGTGGACATAACAGCAATGTGGGGTGGAATGCTCAGGATAGATAATATCCCAAACTATGCTGATTTTATCAATACTAACCGTAGAGATACATCACAGTATAGGGATAATCCCTCTGTAAATTTGGTTTTTGTTGCGGTCGATAACCTTGGCAGAAAAGGCGGGGAGATAGTCAATTATAAGCTTGCAACATGCTGGTCTGGTAATTTTAGCTGGGATGTTATACCCTTGACAGAATATCAAAGCCCCACTTTCTTAAGCACTGAAAGGATGGCAGAAGGTACAGAGTATCTATACTTCTACTATAATTTTTCATATTATGGTGATGGGCAGGCAGCTGCTGTATCAGATCTTTCAGTTTCCTATGCATGTGACGAATCTATAGAGGGTGATGAAAGGTTCAATATATCATGCGGCATAATGCCTAAATCTTGTACTGCAAAGCTTAATCCTTCTGGTACAACTGCTTATGTTATCTGCAAGCTTAAACGGTTTGAAGATATGGATAGGTGGTGGGGCGATGACTGGAATGACTTTTTTGATGCTATCAATAGTCAGATGGTATTTCCTTTGAAATTAAGGCTTACATATGGGTATAAGGTTGATGGCAAGGATCATAGTGATGTGCAGGAGTTCTGTGAATCTGTAACTTATGTTGTGGATAACGCAAGGATCGATCCTCGTGAGGTATTGCCTGACTGGCTGCTTTATGATGCTGTTGACTGGCTGAATACTTCTATAACTACACTTAATAAAGTGCTTGAGAAACTTGATAAGGTGCTTAGGTTTGCTGCTATCGGCTGTGCGATAAGTTTCATTGTTAAGTTTGCAGTTCAGATCTACCGCAGGTACACCTGTACGTTTGAAGATTTTACAAGGAAGTCTTCTATTTTCTCTCTTGGCAATACTGAAGGCCAGAAGAAGTGCACAGATTGTTTGGTGAAAAACAAGGCAATTGCTGTTGGTGGAGATGCTAAGAGCTTGAAACAGGATCAGATACCTGACCAGTGCTTGAAGGATTGTGCGCCTTCCTGCGCTTCAGCCTGGGATGCTGAGAGCAATATGTATACAGCATTCAGGTGGACATGCGATAGGGTGTTTGGGCATAGTGCTCCTTCGAGGTGGACAGAGAAGCTTGAGGATAAAGAGTTGTATGATAAAAAGAATGAGGGTTCTGGGTGCAACAATGACCAGAGCATGTATGGCCAGCCGATAAGAGCTAAAAAGTGTTCAGTGGTTGAACAGGATAAGCCGCCAGAAGTACAGTTCCAGAAATATACTACAGGACAGGATTGCTGGGAGGTTGCTGTAAATCCAGGCGACCCTATAGCGCCCTATGTTTATTTTAATCCTACTCAAGTTAAAGATAATATCTATAAATTCTCGAAGATAGAGAGAGGAAGAAAGGATTCTATCCAAGGAGGTCCGCCGTATATCTTTGCATTGAAACAGACTGAATCTACTTATCTTACAGCGCAAAACAAGAAGTGCAGTGAGATCTGCGGGCTTGATGATAAGACTGGGACAGAGAAAAAGCTCACACAGGATCAGGTTGAGAAAGGAACTTATGAAGATACAAAGGATTACTGGGCATGCATACCTGCAAAGGTGTGCGGTGAGATAAATACTAAGGTTGATCCTAATGCAAAACCAGATGAAACCAAAAATGTTAAGTCAGACAGGAGAGGTTATACAGTGGATTGTTTCTATGCTGATAGCAATGATTTCTATTATACTGCAGTTCCTGGTTCAGGAGGAGTACAGATCAGGAGCGCTTTACCTGCAAACAAAAAGAACGATGCAACTGTGGTCAGCGATGATGAAGCATTGAGGTATGAATGCTGCTGCATCAATCCGAAAAAACCTGAGCCAAAAGAGTTTTATCAGAACACAGGGGATGTTCCTTCAAGAGAAAAACCTGAACAAGGAGCCACCAAATGGGAGGACATGGTTTACAGCTATAGGTATGATCAGATTGGTTATGTTGTTCCTGAATTGGGTAAAGATGATAAGGGTGTTGAGATAAACAAGGGTACAAAAAATCAGTATAATCCTGATAGATATATCAAGGAAAGAGACCAGCCTGCTTGTTTTGGGCAAAACCAGTGGCTTATGGATGGGTTTAGTGGGCCAGGAACTGGAAAAACAGGAAATTTGATGAGGCTTGATCCTGCAAAAGATTGGCTTGCAACTTTCCAGTGCGTTTCATTATCTCACATTATCGCTAGATTAAGATTAATAGTTAACATAATGAATGCACTTCGAAACTGTCTGCTTGAAGTAAGGACGACTGGAAGGGCTGATTCTGGAGTTTGCAAGGAACTTTTCACACAGTATGTCTGTTCATTCATCTGGCAGATCATCACTTGGATACGGGATGGGTGCCTGCCTTGGGGTGAAGGCATTGATATTGGAGAAGGAGGTGGGTTTGGTGAAACCCTGAAGGTCGGTGTGCAGAGCGTCACTGAATCTGTGTCTTCTACACAAGGTGAGCTGGCTAAAGAGTATGGTAATGCTAAGCTTACAAACCTATTTGGTACCGGTCAGGAAAGCATTGCAAGAAAAATATGCCTTGCAGCTTTTGGATATGACTGGGAGA
>JAHJBD010000136.1 GCA_018813725.1 Nanobdellota archaeon
GCGCTGAGAAGATAAGGCCAAGCAGGAATGCAGCTTTTCTAAGGAAATCCAAGAAGCAGAGGAAAGTCCTGCCTATGGTATGATTTTCTTGTTTTTTTCTTATTATTTTTTTCTTTTATTCCAAAAAATTTAAATAATATCTGTTGCAGAGCAATTATGGAGGTTTGATATACAATGGAAATAAAGAAGGGCAGCAAAGTTAAGGTAAATTACAAAGGCACCCTTGAGGATGGAACTGTTTTTGACAGCTCTGAAGGAAGGGAACCTCTTGAATTCGAGGTAGGGGCAGGAATGATAATCCCTGGGTTCGAGAATGGCATAATAGGAATGAAGAAAGGTGAAGAGAAAGAAATCAAGATAAAGGCAAAGGAAGCTTATGGAGAAAGGAACGAGCAGATGATCCAGCCGATACCAAAAGATAAGATAAATGTAGGGCAGGATGTAAAAGAAGGCATGACCCTTGCATTGCAGGCACCTACAGGGCAGAAGGTACCTGTGAAGGTGGTCAAGGTTGATGAAGAGCATGTCTATCTTGATATGAACCATCCTCTGGCTGGAAAGAATCTGACATTCAAAGTAAAGATTGAGAATGTAAGTTGATTTAATGTTTTATTTTTTATTCTAGTTTTATGATGTCGGCAACAATAAAATAGTGATACAATATCAAATAAGATTTTATTTAACGTCGACAACAACAATAATGGACTCATACACGGTCAAACCCTGCGGTTTTGCCCTATTCGCAAAGGAAAAACCCACACTGAGTATGGGTTTTCCCTCTGCACTCAGTATTCGTCCATTGTTGATGTCTCCAGACAAAGAAGCCTCACCTCGCCAGTATCTAGTGGTGAGCCTGACCGGGCGAGGAAGATTAAGCACCATCATTTATTAATCCAGTGAAGACAGCATAATCAGGTATAGATAGACTCTGCATAGGGTATATACACAAACTTTTTATACCTGAAATGCCCAAATATTCATATGGTAAGGTTCAGGTGCAATAACTGTAATTATGTATTCACCCCTAAGGTAAGGGATAAGACTCCTGACAGATGCCCCTATTGTTCTGAGTTTAAGAGCCTTATGGAAGAGAGATCAATCCTTGACAGTGTAGGCATAGATGATGAGATGGAAGAATAGGCTTATTTGACTATGTTCTGAATAGTATTCCTCAAGACAACAATCTTTTTAAAACAACTGCTGACTTCGTTAAAGAAAGCGCGAGCTGAAAAGAGTTGAATTTAGTGACTGTGAAAGAGAGCTGTGAGCTCTGCGGTGGCGACGTCGTTGGCAACAGAAACATAAAATATTTATGTAGACGATGCAATGTTCTCTATGATTTCAATATGATCGGTCTTTTCATAGGAAGGTTCCAGCCTTTCCACAATGGGCATCTTAAGGTGATAAAAGAAGCCCTAAAAGAGATGAAAGCACTCCAGATTGTTGTTGCTATTCCTTTGAGACAGACCGACAAAGACCCTTTTTCTGCAGAAGACAGGATAAGTATGATAAAGACAGCCCTGAAAGATGAGGGAATAAAGAAGTATGACATTGTGGCTGTCAGGGACATACCTTCTGATGCAGAGTATGTCCACCATGTAAGAGAGCACACAAGGATATTCAACACAGTCTTTGTAGGAGACAACAAGCTCAATGAAAAGCTGTTCAAAGAAGCAGGATTCAAGGTTGTGACAAGCCCACGGTTCTTTAATCTTGATGCAACCCATATCAGAGAGCTGATGAAGAAAGGACAGGAATGGAAGGATCTTGTGCCAAAGGCAGTTGCTGAGCATATTGAGAAGAAAGGCCTGGCAAGCAGAGTGTAGGGAGATTTTTAGAATACTCAGGTGTTATTCACACAGTTCAGGATATAGAGAAACAATATTTATATAAGATCAATTTGATTGACAATAATCTATCAAACAATACAAGGTGATAAGATGAGAACAGCAGCAGTTATCTTGATTATTGCAGTCATGATTATTTGTTCAGCCTGCGGATCAAAGGAATACTGCAAAGTCCTTGACAAGAGATTCTTATGTGAAGGGAAAATGGACCAGCAAGGCTCTTCTATCATATTTACCAAAGCACCTCAAGGCAAGTTCACAATAGGAAGAATAACACTTGAGAAATCAGAGGAGGAAAGTTCTGGCCTGCGCACTGACTGCAGTGTAATGGATGGGAATATAATTGAAAAGGGTTCTCAGCTTGATCTGGACTGCAGACCTCAAGAGTCTGGAAGGTACCTGGTAAATATGAAGATATATCATCAGGAGCCTGCATCATATTCTCCAGTCACAGGAGAGACCTGCCTGAAAAAAGGCCAAACCTGGAACTGTGACAGCAGTGCATTCTTTGCAGTGAATATCTGATCATGTCAGGAAGAGATTTAAGAGTTTTTCTAAGTCTGTTCACATCTTATCAATATCAAACAGACAGTGTATTATCATGTCCTGGCAGCTTTTTATCATCTGCTTCAGCCTTTCATCGCGCGTTGCAGTGCTTATCTGCGAGAACCTGTCTATCATCTGCCTGAAGAACCTTATCAGATCCCCC
>JAHJBD010000137.1 GCA_018813725.1 Nanobdellota archaeon
AAATATGAAAAAGATACTTATCGGCAGGTCGGGTTTCTTGAAAAGATTATTTAAGACCAAAGCAAGGAATGTAATATTCTTAGCAGATGAAGCAAATCATATGAACCTGAAAGATGCAAAGCAGATCAAGGAGTACCATGAGAATGGGTGCATCAAATCTGTTGTTTTTGTCGGTAAAGAGCTTAATGATAATATGCCTGGCGAGATCAAAGAGCTTTCAGGAGCTAATGTGTTCAAGTTTGGTGGACTAGATGAAAAGGATGCGATAAAGCTAGTCAGAAGCAGGATAGGAAAGCTTAAGATGCTACCAGATGATATTATCAAAGCAATAAATAAGAAGAGCAATAATCCAAGAGATCTTCTTAAAAATCTTGAAGATGTTTTTAGGTTGGTCCTGGATTCTGGAGAGAGCAAGATAAATCCAGAGCATGTAAAGAAATTATTGAGTTCTTAGCAACTTTTTTATATTGTATATGTATTCTTTGCATTATGAAAGAGAATAAGCTAGAGAAAGAAGCAAAAAAACTGAAGATACTTGCTGCTGGAGACAAAGAAAATGAAACATTTTCAAGCCTCAAGCAGCAAGAACATAAAAAATTGAAGATACTTGCTGCTGGAGACATACATGGAGATGTTGACCTTGCTGAGAAGCTTGCTGAACGTGCTAAAAAGGAGAATGTTGACCTAGTCATACTCTGCGGGGACCTGACCATGCAAGAGAATTCTACTGACAATATCATAGGTCCTTTTAAGAAAAGGCATGAGAAAGTTCTGATAATACCAGGAAACCATGAGAGTGTTGCCACAGCTGACTTTTTGGCTGAACTCTATGGTGTAAAGAATATCCATGGTTATTCTGTGAAGTACGGTGATGTAGGAATATTTGGGGCTGGTGGCGCCAATATTGGGGTAAATCAGCTTGATGAGAAAGAGATATATGACTTACTTAAGAAAGGAAATGATAAGATAGGTTATCTTAAGAAAAAGATCATGGTAACGCATGTGCATCCAACTGGCACAAAGATGGAGAAGTTCACTTCGTTCTTCCCTGGATCAGAAGGTGTAAGGAAAGCTGTTGAAAAGATGCACCCTGATATCTTACTTTGTTCTCATGTGCATGAAGCAGAAGGTATTGAAGAGAAGATCGGTAAGACTAAAGTGTATAATGTTGGAAAGAAAGGAAGGATTATTGAGATCTAACCCTTCAGCACACCAATAGGCTCTACCCTAACCACTTTCGGAGAAATACCTGCTTTGTCTACACTCTCGATTACTTCAGAAACATCTTTGTAGGCTTTAGGAGCTTCTTCTGCCAGTACTTCTGCTGATGTTGATTTAGCGATTATGCCTTGTTTGCCTAATTGTTTTCTTATGTCTTCACCGCTGAATGTTCGGATGGCTTCGTTCCTTGACATCGACCTTCCTGCACCGTGGCATGAACTGCCAAAGGTTCTTTTCATAGCATATTCTGTTCCTTTGCAGATAAATGATGCAGTGCCCATAGAGCCTGCAATCAATGCTGGAATTCCAGGGAATGCTCTTGTTGCGCCTTTCCTGTGGACATAAACCTCTTGTTTCTTGCCATTTACTGTGTGCTCTTCTAGCTTTACAACATTATGGCAAAGGCCATAGACAGTATGCATATCCATCTCTTGCCATGTTTTCTTAAACACACGCTCAAAGGTTTCTCTGATCCATTGTGTCATAACCAGCCTGTTTGTGAATGAATAGTTTACAGCGCATTTCATTGCTGCAAAATAGTCCTGGCCTTCTTTAGAATTTATCGGCGAGCATGCAAGCTGCCTGTCAGGAATATCGATATTGTATTTTTTCACTGCCTGCTCTTGTATCCTTAGATAGTCTGAAGCTATCTGGTGTCCAAAACCTCTTGAGCCGCAATGAAGCATGATAAGGACCTGGTCTTTTTCTTTGATGCCAAGTTTAGTTGCAAATTGTTTATCATAGATATCTGTGACTTTTTGTATCTCTAGGAAATGGTTTCCAGCACCTAGTGTACCTAATTGTGGTTTGCCACGTTTTTTTGCAAGGTCTGATACTTTGCTTGGGTCAGCACCTTCCATGCAGCCGCCTTCTTCCATGCTGTCAAGGTCTTCTTTGACGCCATAGCCGTTCTCTACAGCCCACTTGCAGCCTTTGATCATAACTTCATCTAATTGCTTGTCATCAAGCCTTAATTTTCCTTTTGATCCAACACCGCAAGGGATTGCTTTGAATAGCTCTGTTACAAGCTCATTCATCTTTGCATTGATCTCTTCAGCTTTAAGATTAGTCCTGATAGAATTTATACCGCAATTTATGTCAAAACCGCACAATCCTGCGCTTATTACTCCATCCTTAGCGTCAAATGCTGCAACTGAACCCATCGGCAGCCCATAACTGGTTAAAGTAGAAACCTACTTTAATATCCAAAGTGGGCATCCGATAGCGCTACAACAGGTTCTAAAACACCTGGCAATTGTGCAACATTCGCAAGCTGAGCAATCATATCATCTTCAAATCCATCTATGATAGCCTTGTTCCCGATCAGAAGACCGTCAACATTCATCTTGCCTTCTTTTGGGAGAATCCATTCATAGTCGTTAATTTGCTTTAGCTTTTTTTTCATAATTCCCTCCTTGCTTCTAGCAGTATTCATTGCTTTATAAGGTTTTTTATAATAATATCAGAATATTCTTTCTTGATCAGACCTATTTTGATTGCTTGCATCACACTCCCTTGTTTTTGAATTGCCAAATAGTAATATATATTGCCTTGACCGTTCTTGTTTTTGTATATTTTTGATTCAATATTAAATAATTTAGTGATCAAATTACTAATCTTTTCTAAGTTGTCTCGTTTTATTGACATTATTCTGATAATATAAGGTAAATTAATCTTTGCTTTATTATAGAATACTTCTCTGATATTCTCTTCAGAGATATCCCAATCATAATCAATAAATGAGCTTATCGCTTTTGCCAGTTTTTCTTTCTTTATAGGGTGCAGAAAACTAATTTGCTCTTGAAAATTGCATATGCTTTTCTTATCTGGAATAGTCAATATTGAAGTATTACGGTTTTTCCTTGTATAAATCTTTGAACTTATCCCAAGTTTATGCAATGCTGCCTTTATTCGAGGCAGTTGGTCACGATTTACTGTCTCGGCACAGATACTTCGCGTATGTCTTCTGTCTGAGATGACCCAGCCTTCACAATCAAAAAAAGCTCTAAGCCAGTATCTTGAGTTTTCTTTATCCAAATCTGGATATGACCAATTATTTGAATGGTATGGACCGTTTTCCATCAATTTGTAATATAGGGGTTTAGAATATAATCTGCATCGCTGCCCTTCAATTAATTTTGGGTTTACACCAAATATTGCATAGAATTTGCTTTGGAAATCCTTGAGTAAAGTTAGGTTTGTATTTCTCAGACCAATAGAATAATATTTATGTTTTTGAGTAGGCAAGTTACTTGTTACATAGCCATCTGAACATAAATATCCATGAATTGCTGAAAAGTCTTTATCAAATTTCATGTTATATCAATACAATGACTAATAAAGGTGCATAATGAGACATAAAAATGTTTCCATAGTGAATATCGCCAAATTTAATGATAGTAATATTTATAAATATGAAACTGTTTATATTGTAGAATGGCAGAATCTCACGAGCTATTCAAGAATTTTCATAAGGACGAAGAAGATACTAAACACGAGAAGGCACGTACCATGGATCATGACAAAGAGATTGAGATCAAGTTTAGGCTGAAGATAAAGCCGATATTTATCGAAAGAGTTCTTTATGTAACTGTTATCTTAGTGCTTTTAGTTATGCTGTTTATCAATCCATTCGCTAACCTTATCAGCTGTTCTGGTCAAAATGAGACCACTGAAGATACAGGTGCAGTGATAACTGATGTTGCGAGCGGCACTGATACTGTCACCACAACTGAGACTGCAGCAGATACCACAGATATAACTGAGGAACCAGTTGAAACTGAGGCTGCCCCTGTTGAAACAGTTGCTCCTGAACCTACTGGTGAAGTGAAGTTTGCTATTGGCACTGTTGAACTTGATGCTGATAAGAAAAAGATCGTTTCAATAACTGTTGACATCGATAACCAGTGGAAACTGTTCACGCCTATGCTTAAGGTCTACAGGTATGATAACAGCATACAAGATTATTCACCAGACCAGGTTAATCTTGCGCTTATGCCAACTGGAAAGGTAACCACAAAGAAGCTTGATGATGAGCTAACATCCAAGTATCTAAGGGTAGAAAACACTGCAAAAGAGATAATCAAGATCGAGCTTTATGATTCTGCTGACGGCACACTGCTGGATTCACAGACCAAGACAATATCGACAAGTTAAATAATTATTTATATATCCAAAGAAACCTTTACTTTATATCCTTCTTTTGTCTTTTCAAGCTTATATTCATAATTAGTTACTGCTTTTACTACTGTCTCACCAAGCTCTGGCCTGATCGGTTCGCCTTTTAGCTTGGCTTTTACATGGGTCTCGTCAATCTCTTCTATAATGAATTCTGAAAAGAACATCTCTTCTGTGTCTACAATCGCAATAAGGCCTTGAAGCCAGTTTATCATAAGATTTTCAAGGGTATCTCCTTTAATTATGAATTCTTCTTCTTTCTTTGGCTTAACTTTCTTTATCTTGCAGATTACGCTGCACAGTGCTTCTGCTGCATTCTGGAATAATTCTTTAAGGTCTTTACCATAGGCTTCAAACATGACATCTGATGTGAGGCCTTCTATGAATCTGTATCTGTCCATATATCTGAACATATCCTAGAATTATATAAAGGTTTAGTATGGGACCAAGTCAATAACTGTATTTTCGTGTTTGATCTCTTCTGGTTCATAATTTGGCTTTTCTACTGGAGTTATCTGTACAGGGCTCTCAAACATGCCGCCAAAGACGTTTCCTTCTGCTGGTTTTGCTGATTCTCCAAAAGCGCTGGGGTTCTCAAAGATGTTTACTGGTTTATTTGAATAGCTTGGTTGATCTGATCCGCTAACAAGGTGGTTTAGCATCGCAATGACTTTCCTTATATCTTCATGAGAATCCTCTTTTGTGTCAATTGTTATTTTCATGAACAGTCTTTCATAAAGGAAGTATAAATATTTTTCTATAGGAATTCTATACTTAGTTCTGTCTGGTCTTGTGTTGGATATTCTTCTACTATTGCTCGGATAGGTTCTTTAATTCTTTTTAGTATAGAAGGTTTTGTTAGAACCCTTAGTTTTTCTTTGTCAATTTCTATAGATTCTGGCTGAACATTATATATCTTTATTATCCTGTCCCTTATTTTGCCTAATCTTAACAGATAATCCCTTCTTTGTTTTACAGTTAATTTTTCCAGCATCTTCCTATATCCAAAGGATGGCCTTTCTAAGTAGATTGCACCTCTGATAAGGGTTCCATCCTCAGTTACAGTATCGTATGGTTTCTTTATGTTCTTTGCCCTGCGCTTTATACGGTTTGCGAGCTGGACCTTATCTTTTAATGTTGCTGTGCAGTAATGGACATTTACCCTTAGTTTATTCTTTTCAATGAAGTTTAGGAGTTTTAGAGCCAATTCTTCTGAGCCTTTGACTGCGTAAGAATACTTTTCTTTTGTCTTGAAGCCTTTTTCCAATAGCTTGCTTACCTTATTATCTGCTACTTCCAGCTCGTTTAGGTTTAGGAACTTAATATTTTGCCTGTTTTGGTTATAATCATGGATGTTCTTGATTATTTGCTTTATTACCTTTTCATTGCCAGGGATTGCTGGTATCTCTATCCCTACATCCCAGTTGTATGGGAATGCTAGCTCAATCTTCTTCCAGAGGGTTGTTTTGTTAAAGTCTAAGTGGAACCTGATCTCATCTAGTCCTGCTTGGTATAATCTATCTAATGTTGGCTTTGTGACTAGGTTTAAAGATGTGTATAGGTGTATGTGAAACTTTTTTCCATACTTGGATCTTAACATTCTTATCACTGAGATAGTCCTATCCAATCTACAGAGCGGATCACCGCCAGTTATTCCTGCACCCTTTGCATCAATCGACCTTGCTTCCTTTAGGATATCTTTTAAGTCAGATATCTGCCACTCGTCTGCAAAGATCACATCTTTCTTGTATTTTGCATCTGAGATAGGACAGAAGTCACAGCACCTTGGGCATAATCCTGTAATGAAGAGAACTAGCTTCTTTCCCTGAACACAAAGCTCGCAGCCTTTTGCCAGTTTTCCAACCTTGTATGAATAGTATGGTGTTTTCATTGGAATAGCTTTTGGTAGTTCATCCAAATATTGTTTTTAGTATCTTCTAAAGTCATGCCTTTTATTTCAGCAATCTTCTTGTAACTCTCAACAATAAATGCTGGTTCGTTTCTTTTGTCCTTGAACGGAGAAAGATAGGGTGAGTCTGTCTCTGCAAAGAGTTGGTTGATGTCAACCATCTTTATCAAGTCCTGAAAGTTCTGGGCTCTGACCACATTAGTGGGTATAGAAAAGGAGTAGCCTAGCTCAGCTGCTTTCTTTATCAAGGATTTCTTTCCAGAGAAGCAGTGGAGCAATACTTTGGCTTTAGAATGTTCTAGCACCTCAATAACATCTGCTTCTGCCTTTCTAGAATGGACTATCAATGGTCTTTTGATCTTCTCTGCAAGATTGATCAGTTTCTGGAAGACTTTTTTTTGGTCTTCCATCGATCCTGCATCCAGACCATCAAGACCGCACTCTCCGATTGCCAGGATCTTATCTTTGTTTTTCTCGATGTACTTTATCTCTTCATCAACATCAAACACATTAGGCTTTAATGGATAGTTGCCTTCTTCAATCTCTTTCTTAAGTTGGTTGATCGGGTAAATACCTAATGCTGGCTTTACAATATCATATTTCTTGGCTAGTTCAAGGGTAATCCTGTTTGTCTCTGGGTTAATGCCGTTTGTCAGGATAAGCTTTACTCCTGCTTTCTTTGCATCTTGTATTACCTTTTCTAGCCGATCTTTAAATTCAGGATGGTCAAGATGGCAGTGGATATCTATATACATAAGATGACAATAGGAAATAGTTATATAAATATTTTGGATCTATTCTGTTAGCGCCTTAAGGTTTTTCATAAATATCAGATCTGGCAAATCTCTGCTCTGCTCGCAATTCTGCTCAACTAATGCTATCAAAGGAGTAACATAATCGGTGAATCGGTCACCTGCCAAGACTTTAAGCAGATTCAGCCCATGTTTAGCATGGTCATAGATAAAATGCTTGATATTCTTTTCAGTCTCACGATACACATAATCTGAAATGTGCTGGGTAAACCCACCTTCAACTGGATTATATGTGTCTGCAAACTTTGCTGCAGTTTGCACTGTATTTCTCTGACCCTCTTCGCTCATGCCATAAAGGGCTTTGGTGACTGTCTCGACAAAAAAAAGATATCTTAAAGAGCCTTCCACAGTATGCTGGCAGTCAGGCTGAAACCTCAATACTGTAATAGGAACTCTGCATTTTACAGTGTCAGTCATCCTGCTAAATTCAGGTTCTGTGGTCATTATCCTATAGGCATTATCACCCATGTCTTTAACAAAGGGATTATATTCTGAGCAGAATTTCTCCAATCCTGCCTGATATTTTTCAGGATCAAAGCCAGTGTATTTTGGCGCTGCAACACCTACTGCTTGCACAAGCCTGTTAAAGCTTCCAGCAAAAAGTGTTTTATCAGAATTATGCTCAAGAACAAATTCTTCAAGGTTTGGCTTGCTTTTCTTTGCTCCACTTCCAAATAATCGTGACAGAAGATTACCCAAGCTCATATAGATACTAATTGACTGTGTTTTTTAAAGGTAATCAAAAAAGAGAGCAAACCATTTAAATACTAATATAATCCTTTGCACTATGAAAGTTGAAGATATCAAGAGCATCAATGAGAAAGTAAGTGTGCTGACTTGTTATGACTACAGCTTTGCAAAGACAATTGACGGAGCAGTTGACATAATCCTAGTAGGTGATTCTGTGGGCAATGTAGTGTATGGCCTTGATTCAACAAGGGAAGTTACCATGGATATCATGATACAGCATGTGAAAGCTGTAAGAAAAGGTGTGAGCAAAAGTTTATTGGTAGCAGACATGCCTTTTGGATCTGATAAGGATGCTGTGGCTGCTGTTGATAATGCTTCAAAGCTGGTTGAAGCTGGAGCTGATGCTGTAAAAGTAGAAGGCAAGCCAGATATTGTAAAGGAATTGGTCAGCAAAGGATTTGCTGTTATGGGCCATGTGGGATTGCTGCCACAGACCGCAGAAACCATGAGGAAGTATGGCAAGGATGATAAAGAAGCTAAAGAGATCTTGCAGCAGGCCAAAGACATATCGGATGCAGGGGCTTTTGCTATTGTAATTGAAAGTGTCCCTGGCGAGCTTGCTAAGCTTATCACCTCACAGGTAAAGGTTCCTACAATAGGTATTGGCGCTGGAAAAGACTGCAGCGGCCAGGTACTGGTACTTTATGATATGATAGGCTTGTTTGAAAATGTGCCAAGCTTTGTGAAGAGATATATCTCTTTGAGCACATTGGTAAAGGATGCTGCAGCAAGATATTCAAAAGAAGTAAAAGAGGGAAAGTTTCCATGAGATGGTTTTTACGGTCCAAGATACACAGGGCAACTGTAACTGATGCTAATGTTGATTATATAGGTTCTATCTCTGTTGATAAGGAACTTATGGATAAGGTTGGTTTGATGGAGAATGAGAAAGTGTCTGTGTGGGACCTTAGCAATGGAAACAGGCTTGAGACTTATGCGATATCAGAGGAGAAGGAGAGATAGTCATCAATGGGGCTGCTGCGCACCTTATCAAGAAAGGAGACAAGGTGATAATCTGCGGCTGGGAACTTTCTGAGGATGCTGTTGAGGCAAAGAAGATCCTTGTGGATAAAGAAAATAAGTTTGTCAGGTTCTTGTGATGTTCTACGCATTATTCAGTTATCTTTAAATAAGCAAAATTATTCTACCGACGTATGAATATCGTAATAGGAGTCAGCTCAAGCATCGCTGCATTCAAGGTGAAAGAACTAGTCAGGAAACTGAAAGG
>JAHJBD010000138.1 GCA_018813725.1 Nanobdellota archaeon
AAAAATGGCTGCTGCTATAGCAAGTGAAAGATCTTTAGCTAAAGACTGGAATAGCAAAGAGGATGAGGAAGCGTGGAAGGATTTGTAAAAGGAGATGTTGTTGTTCTCCCATTTCCTTTCTCAGATTTAAGTAAATCAAAGAAGAGGCCTGCTTTGGTTGTTGCTGGTTTATCAGGTGATGATATAATTCTATGTCAAATAACTAGTGAAACAAGAATTGATGATTATTCTATCGTTCTCTCAAATAGTGATTTTAAAAGTGGCAATTTGAATCTCACCAGCCGGGTAAGACCAAACAGATTATTTACTGCTGATAAATCAATCATTGTTTATAAAATTGGTTCAATTATAGAATCCAAAATAAAAGAAATTGAGAAAGAGATAGTTAAAATATTTACTAAATAGTTTTTTCCCGCCTTAGGAATAGAAAAATCGAGAGACAATCCTGTTTAAGACAGCAATATCATTTGCATGACCGCTAAATCTTGCCGTAACTTTCACTCCGTCCAGTCTTCCAGGCAAAAGCGCCAAAGCACCAAGCCTATCCATTATCGTATGTCTGGCAGGCTCATCACCTTCTGGATACAATGACTGCCCCCTCTTCATGTCCTTTTGCAGATAGATAGGCAATAAAACATTGGTATCTGGATCAAAGCCATGGCCTATCCCAAAACTTGGATTTGCTATTGCAGCCAATAGGCTCAATAATTGGGAAGGCAACTTTGCAACATGCTTTGCATACGGCCTTGACCTTGCAATCTCCTTCTTGTAAGTTTCAGAATCAAGGTTAATGCCTACTATCTGTCTTCCTAAGATAGGATAATCTGTTGTAGCTTCTATGTACAATCCATGTTCTCGAAATGGTTCAAAAGTCAGCCTATCTTTTGCTAAATCCCCCACCTGCCTATCCAAGGTTAATACAGTTCTGGAAGCATCCTGTTGTTCAGCATTATCGTCCAATTTCTCACACAACCCATATGTTTTACCCTCAAAGTTTGGCACTACCTCGCAAAAAGCACTGGCTCCCATATATTCCAAAAGACTGAATGACCTTGATGGTTGCCTTTCAATATTTACCCTAAGATTGTCTATTCCATAGGCATATAATGTTGCTAAAAGATGCTCCACATGAAGAACGCCTGCAGCACCTTCTTTTAAAAGAACAGAAAATTTATACTGGGATGCATTGCCCAGGCTTGCAGAAACATTTCCGTCCTTTGTTGTGAATACTATTCCACTGTCCGGACCTGCCGGCAAGAAATGGACCTTAACATTATTACCCCCATAAGGTTCTTGACCGACTAGTTCAAATTCTCTCTTGATTGTATATTGATTCATCTTTCTTCAAAGCAATTCTAATGTCCACTACCTCTTAGGGAGATTGTTTTCAATATAAAAACATGATGAAATACAACCCAGACTATAAAAGAGATGAACAGCAACTCCATTACCACAGATGCACATATTTGTAAACCTTTTAATCTATATCCCTATTAATTACCTTTATGATGAGAGCATTAGGACAGGTTAATCCGCTATTGTTGAAACTGCTGAAATACACACCAGATGCACAAAAAAGGCTTTTGCAGTACTCAACTTTTTTATGCAGATTGTTGTTTGGAAAGGAAAATGCGCAGGAATTTGAGACCCAATTTCATGGATATGTATCAACAGAGATACTGCAACTGTATTTTTCTAACTTACAATCTTTTCCTGGGTTAAGAAAAGATATTGAAAAATGTCTGGATGCCCAATATGATGGAACTTGGAGAGCAGAGGTTGGCGGAAGGATCCTGAGCCAAGACGATGGCCTAATATTTGATATTTACAGAGGTGCGGAACATTCAGAATTAGAAGCATTACTAGCTGATATAGACAATAAACCAACCCATCAAAAGCTAAGAAGCATATCCGATTATCTGAATACATGGTTGGACAGATATGCCAAAGATTCTGCAGCAGACATAGGGCTTTACTCTACCCTAGCCAGATCAGTTGATCTTGCTGCACACCTTTTGGCCAGCGCAGATGAACAGGAATACATTGCATTAGGCCATTTAACAGATTTGGCAGCAGGTTCTTTGTCACATCAATATCTTTTAACTCCAGAAGAGCTGCGTAGTTGGATGAAAGACGAAAGAACATTGGGCATGTTTCATGTCCATCCTGATGGAAGCGCGCCGAGTGATACAGATTTAGATAATAGCAGAGCGCATAAGATACCTTTTGTTGTAATATCTGGGAAGGAAGATTATAGAAGCTCAGGATACCAGATATATGTATATTATTCTGGCAGAAGTAATATAGCATATGATAGTAAACTTTAGTGATAGATACTTAAACCCAGCACTACAGCAAAGATTACCATATATATTACAGACAAAGCTGGATGAAAAGTGTTCTCTTATATACGAAACGCCTTAACTTCTGCTATCTCATCAGGAGTTAATAATCCTCTCTCTTCGATTAGAGTCCTATCAAAGACATGCCTTGGCCTTCCGCCGCCAAGCTTGAAATAATAGAATACCTTAAGACCGCCAACATCAATAGCAGGACTTCCATTATATTGATAAGGCAGCGTATCTTCAAACCAAGCTGATGGCAATGGAAACATTTCCTTAGATGCATAAACATGATTACCATCCCTTACATGGACATGCATATCGATTTCTCTTAACATAGTTTCATCTTCATCAATAGTGCCATCTTTTTGCACTTTCATAGCATACAATCTTTTTAATGGCCTCTCTCGTATCTGATTTATATCTGTTGTCTCAAACAGATCCCAAGGAGTATCCTCAAGAGGTACAAGATTATAGTTCCTGTAAAAGAGACCATAGCCTTTATCTTTAAAAAAATCAACAGCATCAATTAATTCATGCTTATATATGCCCATATCAATATCTGCATGCTGCCTAGCAAATTCACCTAATCTCAAAGGCAGCACATGTCCTCCTTCAAGATACCAGCAAAAAGGTGCATCATACATTAGGTTAGCTAATGCGTCTAATCTCTGATGATAAAATTGCACTTCCTCTTCTGTAGGTGCCCTGACAGGCAGATGCCTCCTTTCAGCTGCAGCTAATGAATGGCGCTCATTTGGGCTCCTTACCAGCTGCAATCTTTGCGTTAATCTCATTTTTAAGCCTGAATGACTATGGATTTAAAAACCTGATTAAATTACTACTACTTGATAACAACAAAACCAAAACATTTATAAATAACCTATGTATACATTATGTATAATGCAGTATACAATAACTAAAAAGATCGCAAAGCATGGTTCTCAGTCTATCATAGTTATCCCAAGGATATTGGAATCAGAGCTAAAGCCAGGAACAATAGCAAAGATAACAATAGACGTACTACAAAAACCAAAGGTTTTTTTGGACACAAAAGATCAAGATGGATTTTTTAGTGTTATAGAGAAAACTATATAAAACAAGATACAATTTAAATGCAAGATGGCAGCTGGATACAAAGGTCACTCGATATGGGATGAAGAGCAAGACAAGTACGAATCAGGTAAACATGACAAAGATGTATCAGTAGATTATTCAAAATCAGACGACTATCATGGAAATGCCAAAAGCGATTACCATACTGGAGAAACAGAACAAAAGAAAGAAAAAGAGCTAACACCATTTGAAAAAACAATTGAAGAGAACAATCCTAAGAAATATGATAAGAAAGAAGATGAATCAATAACCAAAAAAGCAGCTGATCAAGTATTCACAGGCGTTGAAGAGACACCAAAACAAAGAAAAGCAAAGACCAAAGACATCGAAGACGCAATAAGAAAAGCTATGAAAGAGGAAAAAGAACTTATATTTATTGACTAAAGATGGGATGCTATAATTGTCACACACCAGGCGGGGAAGCTTTATACAATCTTAACAGCCACGGAGATATCGGTGCAACCTACAATAGCATGGTCAACGCAGACCTGCCAAGCTATGCTCACGGATTTTATTCACCTTCTGAACATGAGCAGATATCAGATATCAGATACAACAAGATTGAAGTAGGTTATGACGAAAACCTTAAAGAGATACAAGCTGCTATGGCAGGACCTCCTTTGACTGCCTATATTCCAAGACACATTGAATCACAAGATAATGGTTCAGCAGTTCCAGCTGTGAGAGAAGCTGATATAGTAATAAAAAATCCTCAACGTACAATAGTTGACGAAATAATGAAAGCTCAAGCCGAATTAAAAGAGATAAGGATTGAAGAAGTAGAAGAGATAATCATAAGAAGGAAACGCTCTGTAATGCTACGAAAACTTTAAATAAACCATTTTCTTTGTTACATACATGAATATCAAAAAGCTACTATTGGTATCACTAAGTTCAATAGCGATTGTCGCATTCATAATCTCAAAGTCGCCTGAGTCTTCAATCACAGGCGGTGTTATTTCAAGGGCGTCTGAGTCACCTATCAATATAATAGCTATACTGATACTTATCGGGATATTTACACTATTTCTTGGCGGATATGACTGGTTATCCAAACGATAGGCTTAGTAGAAAATGTAGGTTAGCATCAATGTGCGAAAGCCCATATGCTGCTACGTATAAGCTGACAGAGGGATGGCTCCTACGGAGATGTCAGCTTATTACGATTAAGATCAGGGCTGTAGCCGATGCTAACCCGAGCGTTAGCGAGACTTTCTACTAAGCCTAAACGATAGAAACATTTTTATACAAACATGCCCGGTTTCAGATTGATGAAACATAAAAATCCTAAGCCACCTAATAAAAAGGCTAGGAGCACTATACAGATATTAAAAGAATTAAAAGACCTTTCTGGCGGTTCGCTTAAGATATTTCCTCTATTAGTTCCGTTTGCAATGACTTTTATCTCTTCAGCTATGGAAGTTGCAAGCTTAGGACTTATAATCCCTTTGCTTCAGTTAGCCATAGGTGAAGATATTAAATCAGAAGCACTTAGCAAGATAACAGAGATATACACCAACCTATTCGGTATAAGTGACAGGCTCCATCTAATCATTTTAACAGCTGTGTTGATAGTTCTTGCAGTTGTCTTAAAAAATCTATTTGAGTATTTATCAAAGATAATCACTCAAGATATGTCTATGGATATACAGCACCATGTAAGGACAAAGATGATACATCAGCTCCTGATGTATGACCTTCTTTATTTTGAAAGAAAGAGGATCGGTGAGATTGAGTTCATGCTTCAAAGAGGCAATATGGTCCCTCAGTTTATCATGGCCTTAAGGGACACTATAGAAAAGATAGTGATGAGCTTAGCATATTTCTGCCTGATGCTCTATATCTCATGGACAATAAGCCTAATGGTCTTCCTCATATTACCAACTGGCTATTTTGTAATATTATGGTTAAAGAAATTGGCACGGAGCAGCTCTAGCAAAGAACAGCAATCCTTATCAGACCTTAGCGTCAGATCATATAGAATTCTTTCATCCATCGGCCTGATAAAATCTTATGGAACAGAAGACCAAGAAGAATCTGAATTCAATGATATTAGCGGTGGCGCTAATGAAAAGATGAAGAAACTTAACAAGGTTATCGCTTTGGCGCCACATCTTCAGGAACCATTGATAGTTGTCGCAGTAGTATTGATGGCAGGACTAAGTTACGTCATGTTCATCTCTGGTTTTAAAGGTGCTATTGCAGGTTTTATGACTTTCTTTGTAGTATTAAAAAGGTTTCAAAGCACATTCCAGACAGTAGCTCCTTCAATTGTAAGCATAATAAGACAAAAGATGATAATATCTAGCCTCCTTGACCTTTTCCGATATGAACCTTGGATGGTCATTCCATCAGGTAAATTACCATTCAAAGGTATAAAAAAATCAATAGAGTTCAAACATATAAACTTCAAGTATGATCCAAATGGCCCATTGATCCTTAAAGACATAAACCTGGAGATAAAGAAAGGTCAGACTGTTGCTTTTGTAGGACAGACTGGTTCAGGAAAGACAACTGTAGTATCTTTGGTGGCAAGAAATTTTGACTATGATGACGGTCAAATACTTATTGATGGCGTACCCATAAAAGACTATGATATGACCTCATTAAGGCACCACATAGGATATGTAAGACAGCAAGCGATCATATTAAACCTCTCAGTCAAAGATAACCTTATTTACGGCATGAAAAGGCAGGTAACCCATAAAGAGATCCTAAAGGCATTAAAAGACGCGCAGATGTTAGATTATGTAAATAGCCTACCTCAGAAATATGATACCATAGTAGGAGAAGGCGGCGCAGATCTTTCTGGCGGTCAAAGACAAAGGATATCTATCGCAAGAGCGATAATAAGAAACCCAGATATATTGATACTAGACGAAGCTACAAGCAGCGTTGATACTGAGACAGAAAAGAAGATACAAGATGCATTGCTGCGCATATTCAAGAACAAGACTGTCCTTGTAAATGCTCATAGGCTTTCAACTATTGAGAAAGCAGACCAGATAGTGGTTCTTGAACACGGCCAATTGGTAGAAAAGGGCACATTCAGGCAGCTTATCAGCAAGAAAGGAAGGTTTTTCCATTATTGGAAATTACAGGCAGGATTAAGATAGTGGTTAAAGGTCATGAAAAATAATCAAACATTGATTACTGCATTATTTGTGATTTGCATATGTCTTGCTGTTCCTATCATCAACTTTAATCTTATAAAAGATAATAAACAAACATACACAGATATTGCTCCCGAATACCAAGATATCAACCAAAATATACTCGGATACTACCATAACCAAGACAGTCTTAACACTAGCGTCTTAAATGAGCGAGAGGTACAGCATCTTGCAGATGTCAAGCATGTGATGGAAACTCTCGATTACGTGCTATACGCCTGTCTAGCAATATTGCTGATACTTTCACTAGTCTCTTTTTACCATAAGAATATCAATTATCCATATATAGTTATTCTCTCAGGCACAGTAATGCTTGTCGCAGCAATATTCATATTCCTATTATCAAATACCAATTTTGACCTAGTATTTGTCAAGATGCACGAGATGCTGTTTAGCGCAGGCACTTGGACCTTTGACACAGAAACAGAGCTTCTCACAAACATCTATTCACAGGATTTCTTTTTTAACTTCGCAAAAAGGCTTTTCCTTAACATTATCGCAAGCGCTTTAGTGCTGGTATCAACAGGCATCATTATCAAAAAATTTATATACAAATCAAGCTGAATTGAAACAGATGAAGACTATTATAGCAGGAAATTGGAAGATGCATATGACTAACAAAGATACATCTTTTTTTATGATAGAGCTAAAGAAGATTGTCCAGTATTCTGAAAACACAGAGATTATCCTATGCCCACCATTCACTGCTCTCCAAACAATTTCCAAGGAAGCAAAAGGTACAAAAATTAAGATTGGAGCACAAAATATGCATTATGAAAAAGAAGGTGCTTTCACAGGTGAGGTCTCAGCAAGCATGCTAACTGAGCTCGGATGTGAATATGTGATTATCGGCCACTCTGAAAGAAGGCAATATTTCAATGAGACAGATGAAACAGTGAACAAGAAAATAAAGGCTGCACTGAAAAATAACCTTAAGCCTATAGTTTGTGTTGGAGAAACATTAGAGCAAAGAAAAGCTGGAAAGACAAAAACAATCATCACTACACAACTTAAGAAAGGACTAGAGGATCTATCAAGGTCTCAGATCTCAAAACTGATAATCGCTTATGAGCCTATTTGGGCAATAGGGACAGGGATGACAGCAAGACCAGAGCAAGCAGAAGAAGTGCACAGCCTTGTAAGAAAACTGGTTGACTGCGACATACCTTTACTATACGGTGGCTCTGTAAAACCTGATAATTGTAAGGAATTGTTTTCACAGCCTAATATAAATGGTGGACTTATAGGCGGAGCAAGCCTTGACCCAAAAAAATTCAACGAGATAATCAAAAATGCCAGATGAACCTATAACAGATACACAACCTCCAGCAGGATTCTCAGAAACTGAGAAGGTTTTGGCTGAAAAGCCAGTACTGCAGACTGCTCCTACAAAAAAGAAAGCTGCAGTACCACAAAAAAAACCTAATACAGTTATTATCAAGATTCTAGTCATAATCGCGTTTATTGTAATAGCGTATTTAGTCCTTAAATGGACAGGCATAATTGATATGGTGTTGCAAGGCGTTGGCCTACTTAATGCAATAACAGGCGGATAGATGGCAAAACACAAAGTTATCGAACCAAAATCAGATCATCCAGACCCTCACCATCATGAGAAAGGGATGCACATAGTAATTAAGATATTATTGATAATAATTATACTAGCTGTAGTTGCTTACGTTATAATAACAACTGGTTTCTGGGAAAGAATTCTAAGAGTTATGGGACGATAACATAGATCTTGTGTAACTTATCATATATGTCTGGATACTGATCAGTGCAACCCTCAGGGGTTGGATTTGGGCTAACAATATAATCATTATAGCATACATACACATCAAAAACATAAGTGCCTTTTGGAGCGTCCTTAACCTCAAACCCAATCAGGAACTTGTCGCTTTCATATTTTCTGATGTTTCGGGTGAAACTCACTCCTTTTGAATTCTCCATGGTATTTGTATCAGCACCATTGCCAGATGAAGTTCTAAGCCATGTATCTGGTAATCCACATGAAGCTCTGCCCAGCGTTCCATCAGCAGCCTTTATCCCAGGAATCCCACCATCACATAGCACAGTATTATCAGGAGCATAAGCTTTACTGAAATTAACAGCTACCCTAAACGTAGTTATTGGCTCATCAACAAGGCTGAGGATACCCATGCCCAAGGTTCCAGAGTTACCATTCCTTATCTCTTTTCTTTCATATGGTATACCAATCTTTGATCCGTCATCCATCAATTTCTCTATCTCTGCTTCTGTCCTTTGGTCAAAAACAAGCTGCATACCTGAAGCCTGTGTAAAAAATCTGTTGGCGATCCATATGCCAAAGCCAAAGATAGCTATAGATATTATGAGAATAACGATAAAATTAACACTTAATTCTATTGCTGCTTTTTTAGCCATCTTTTAACTTGCACACAAACCTCTTCTTTTGTTTTATTATTATGGACAATCAAATCTGCCTTTAACTTACCAAGCGCCGTTTCTTGCTCAGCAATCACATTCTCTATCTGGGTTTTACTATAACCTTTGTTTAATAATCTTTCTATTTGAATTTTCTTATTCGCTTTTACCAGTATGGTCTTATCACAAAGCTTATCCAGACCCAGCTGACATAATAAAGCAGCATCGATCACACAATTATCCTTAGCTTTTTGCTTAACTTCAAGGATCAGTTGGGGATGCACAATAGAGTTCAACTTTTTAAGTTTTATTGAGTTAGAAAAAACTATTCTGCCTAATCTCCTTCTACTAACCTTACCCTTCACAAGGATCTCTTTTCCAAATGCTTGAGCCAACTCATCCTTCTTAATCTCAAGAACCTTATGGCCTATCCTATCCACATCAATAACGTTAAATCCGATAGATCCAGCTACCAAAGATTTGCCAGACCCGAATGTTCCTGTTACACCTATTATCATAATCCATCTATTGGATAATGGTTATTTAAAACTTATGCAGAAAAAAAGAAAATGTGGGTTCCAAACCCACAGATTGTGGTTAAAAACCACCCCCAAACTTCATAAGATAACTTTCATTTTCCTATTTATATACCTTACGGATTTTTAAACAGGAATTAGTATACTGGTTGTAAAAGCCATAATATTAATTTCTTATAATCCCAAGAATCTCATCCCTTTTCTCTTCCATCATCCTTTTAGAACGAGCTTCAAGGTTCAGCCTAAGGAGCGGCTCAGTGTTAGAAGCCCGAACATTAAACCACCAATCCTTAAAATCTATCCTTACACCATCAAGCCAAGATATTGAACCATCCTTATAGATCTTAGCCAGTTCTTTCATCTTAGCCTCTTTATCTTTGACCTCAGAATTTATCTCTCCAGATGTAAAATATTTCTTGAGTGGCTTTACCAGGTCTCCTAATTTGCGACCTTTCTCAGAAAGCAGGTTCATCAGCTTGATAAATGTGAATATCGCAGAATCTGTATTAAAACACTCCTTAAAATAAAAGTGTCCAGATAACTCACCAGCAAAAACTGCTTTCTCTTTTCTCATCTGGTCTTTTATGAAAGAATGCCCAACCCTAGACATAAGCGCCTTTCCACCTAATCTTTCTATCTCTTCTTTGACTATCCAACTGCTTCTAAGATCATACAATATCTTTGCGCCAGGATGTTCTTTCAGATATTCTTCACCAATCAAAGCAGTGATAAAATCACTTTCAACAATCTCGCCATCATGAGAAACAAAAAAAGCCCTATCCCCATCACCATCAAAAGCAACCCCTAGATCTGCATTTACCTTCTTCATAGAAGCCCTAAGCTTATCAAGAGCAGACGCTTTAAGTGGATTTGGGTCATGATTAGGAAAATTGCCATCTGGCTCAAAAAACAACTTGGTTACAGAAAGTTTAGTACCATCAACAACTGCCGAAGCAGCAGGACCCACCATGCCATTAGCACAATCCATAACAACTTTCATAGGTTTCCATTTACCTACAAATGTCTTAAGAAATTCATGATAATCTTTCTCAATATCCTTTTTGATGATCTTCCCTTTTTTATCGACTGAACTAAACTTATTCTTATACACAAGCTTTTCAATATCCTCAATACCAGTATCACCTGATATAGGTATCGCTTTCTCACGAGTAAACTTAAAACCATTATATTCTTTAGGATTATGCGATGCAGTTATCATAACAGCTGATGGAGCTTTAAGAAAATTCACGCCAAAATATGTTTTAGGTGAAGAACAAAAACCAATATCAATCACATCTGCGCCCTGGTCAGTAATTCCAGAAGTAAGTCCAGAATAAAGCTCGTCACCACCAAGCCTGCAATCACGGCCAACAACTACCTGTTTAACTTTCAAGAAAGTTACAAACGCTCTGCCAATCTTATAGGCAAGCTCCTTATTTACCTGAGATGGATAAAGTCCCCTTACATCATATGCTTTGAACGGTTCCATGTTAATAACACTCCATTTTAAGCCCTTTGATCCTCTCAAAATGCTTTTTATTCCTGGTCAACAAAACTTCATCCTTTTTTATCACTATTGCAGCGATCATGATATCTTCGCTAGCGATCTCCTGTCCTTTGCTGATAAGCTCTGCCTCAATGTTACCTGCAAGTACTGCTGCCATCTTATCAAGATCAAGCACCACAAGACCCGACAAAAAACCATTTAATTTTTCTCTCTCAACATTACTTTTTAACCCACGAACTAGCTCCATTATTGTAGGTGTTGTAATATAGATGGTCTCATTGCTATCATCAATCTTTTTCTCAAGCGCTACAACCTCATCTTTTCCTCTAAGAACATCGATCGCAAAAGTAGTATCTATACATACCATCTTAATTACAGAATAATCTCTCCATCCTTTTCTTTCGAGCAGCCATATGCCTATGCCTATTTTCTGCAACCGCATTCTCAAGCTGTTCGCCAGCCTCCTTTGAAAGGATACCATGAGAATCGCTCAATTTCTTTTTTCCTGTAACCCTATTGATCACTTGAGAAAAGCTTTCATGTTCTTTTTTCAAGGATGCAAGCCGGTCATAAGCATCCTCAGTTATGGATATTGTTTTTGTTGCCATATCTCTGTGTATGCATGTGTATGTATTTAAATCTTTTGCTTAAAAATAGAATAGATCAAAACTTTCTTAATCTCCAGCATCACCAGAGCTAAGCCCTTTCCACAACTTTCTTGCCCGCTCAAGCCTCTCCATGTTTCCAGTGTCAAACCACTGACCTGAAAATGGAAAACCTCTAAGTCTTCCCATCTCAGCTATCTTTGGAAAAATATCTTTCTCAAGCATCTGAAATCCAGGACCGATCATGTCAAGAACCTCTGGCTCAATGATATAAAAACCAGAATTTATCAAGTTAGAGGGCGCATCCTCCTTTTTCGGCTTCTCAACAAACTTAACAATACGTGATCCGTCTAGCTTTGCAACACCGTATTGGCTTGGGTCATTAACAGTAGTCAAAGCGATTGTGACAAGCGCATTTTTCCGCTTATGCAACCGAAACATCCTCGGGATATTGATATCCTTGAGTTCATCCCCGTTTGTTGCAAGAAAAGCACCTTTCAGTTTACCTTTCAATAACCTTAAAGGACCAGCAGTACCAAGCGCTTCATCCTCTTTGACATACTCTATATCACAACCAAACTTTGAACCATCTTCAAAATGATCAATCACCTTCTCTTTCAGATAACCCACAGATAAGATGATATGTCTTATCCCATACTTCTTGAACAGGTTCATAAGCTGCTCAGTCATCGTGATTCCTTGGATGTCTATCAATGCCTTTGGTATCTTGAGTGTAAGCGGCCTAAGCCTTGTGCCCTTGCCTCCTGCAAGTATAACTGCAGTCTTTGGTAATGTAAACCCAAGCGCTTTCTCTAAAACAGCCTCGATCTCTTGGCTTCGATTCTTGATAACTTCTCCATCAATACGTTTGTCTACTTCAGCAAGAAGATCCTCTTCAAGTGTTATCGTAATTCTTTCTTTCATTTTATTATCTCAATTATCTGCTCCTTTGTTTTCAGCTCAGGATATTTCCTTACACCATGTTTCTCCATTTTCTTCTCGTGCTCAATGGTTCTAGATTTTTTGCAGTAGCAGGTTATGTTATTATCCTGGCAAAATCTCATTGCTCTGACACTATTGGTCCAGATAATGATTTTGCCTGAAACACCATTATATCGAATGTAGTCTGCTACACTTGGGGCAATTATTCCTGGCGGATCACCTTTATTGAATGGAAAATTCCCATCTAGAATAAAGAAGTCAAAAGACTCATTATCAATCAGAGGTTTTGCCTCTTCAAAAGTTTCTACCAAAACCGCACCCAATAGTTTATACTCTTCCTTATCTTCTATTTGTAATACTTTCATAAATCCCCAAACCTTTCAATATTTACTGATTTATAAATCTTTCTATAATCGTATGATAGTGTATGATGATAGAAAAGTTTATATACCTAGCCTAAATATTCCATGGCAAGGTGGTATTATGACAATTACAGGATCAAAAAAAAAGCAGATTGCTGTGCTTACCGGAGGAGGCGATGCACCTGGCCTTAACGCAGTTATCAGAGGCATTACAGTAAAAGCGATTTCTTTGGGTTATGATGTTATTGGATTAAAACAAGGATGGGCTGGATTATTAGAGAATGGGGAGTCAAACCCATTGGATCTTGATCAGGTTGCAAGCATACATGTTACAGGAGGAACAATCCTTGGTACATCAAGGACTAATCCATACAAAGTAGATAATGGCGTTGAACAGGTAAAGGCAAATCTTAAGCGACTTAAATGTGACGCATTGATAGCTATCGGCGGAGAAGACACTCTTGGTGTTGCAAACAAACTATTCAAAGAGGGTGTTAACATCGTAGGCGTCCCAAAAACAATTGATAATGACCTTTCTGGAACTGATTACACCTTTGGATTTGACACTGCTGTAAACATAGCAGCAAAAGCTATCCGTGACCTGCACACTACAGCTGAAAGCCACAGAAGGATAATGGTTGTAGAGATAATGGGAAGGCACGCAGGATGGATAACAATCCATGCAAGCATTGCAGGCGGAGCTCACATAACACTTTTACCAGAGGACAAGTTTGATGTCAAAGAGATAACAAAAGTGATCAAACAAAGGCAGGCTAAAGGAAAACACCACACTATCATCGCTGCATCAGAAGGAGCTATACCAAAGGAAGGAGATATGGTGCTTCAAGCAGGTGAAAAAGATGCTTTTGGCCATGTAAGATTAGGCGGCCTAGGAGAAAGGCTTGCAAAAGAGCTTGAGAAAGAATGCGGCCAAGAGGCTAGATATGTAGTTTTAGGCCATTTGCAAAGATCAGGCGCACCTTCAGCATTTGATGTAGTGCTTGGAACAAGACTAGGAGTAAAAGCAACAGAGCTTGTTGACCAAGGAAAGTTTGGAAGGATGGCTGCCTTGAAAGGCACAGAGATAGTTGACGTTGACCTGAATAAAGCAGTAGGCACATTAAAGATTGTACCAAAAGAATTCATTGCAGAAGAGAAGATCTTTTGGGGGATTGACGATTAAGGAGGGGATAAGATGCCATTTGTCACAAATAAAGAACTTTTGAACAAAGCTATGGAACATGGCTATGCCATGGGTGCATTTAATATCAACAATATGGAACTTATCCAGGGGATTGTTGAAGCAGCAAAAGAACTTGACGCGCCATTGATACTACAGGTATCCAAAGGCGCAAGAGCATATGCAGGAAGGACTTACATTATGAAGCTTGCAGAAGCAGCATTAGCTGATTCAAATCTGCCGATAGCAGTGCACCTTGACCATGGACCAGATTTTGAATTATGCAAAGCAGTAATCGATGATGGTTTTACTTCTGTGATGATAGATGGCAGCCATTTTGATTTTAAGGAGAATATGGCAGTGACAAAGAAGGTTGTAGATTACGCACATCCTAAAGGAGTAGCTGTTGAAGGAGAGCTAGGAAAGCTGATGGGTATGCAATTTGATGAAGGAGAAGGTGGTGCAGTATCAAAAGATGCTGTGTATACTGACCCAGACGAAGCAAAAGAATTTGCAGAAAAGACCAAGTGCGACGCATTGGCTGTAGCGATAGGAACGTCCCACGGTGCTTATAAGTTCAAGGCTACGCCAAAACTTGATATTGCAAGGCTTAAGGTGATAAGAGAAAAAGTTAAGATCCCATTAGTCCTGCACGGTGCATCTTCTGTCCTTCAAGACTATGTCAGGATCTGCAATGATAACGGCGCAGAGATACATGGCAGCCAAGGTGTACCTGAAGACCAGATCAAAAAAGCTGTTAAAGCAGGAGTGCAAAAGGTAAATATAGATACAGACCTAAGATTAGCCCTTACTGCAGGCATCAGACGCTCTCTTAAAGAAGATCCTAAGAATTTTGATCCAAGAAACTATTTGGGCCCTGCCCGTGATCTCGTAAAAGAAGTGGTGATGAGAAAGATTAAGCTATTAGGCTGCGACGGTAAAGCAGACCTTTTCCGATAAGGGGGGATATATATGGATAAGATAAAAGTTGGTGTTGTTGGATACGGTACAATAGGTAAAAGAGTTGCAGATGCAGTTATGCTGCAAGATGATATGGAACTTGTTGGAGTTACAGCGCACAGCTATAACTACAGGATGATCACTGCAAAGCTCAAGAAGATACCTATGTATAGGATGGCAGACGCAGAAGACCTTGATGGTCTTGAGATGGCAGGAACATTCGATGACATGCTAAAGCAAGTTGACGTTGTTATTGACTGCAGCCCAAAGAAAGTTGCTTCTGACAACATAGAAAAATTCTATAAAGCTGCCAAGATAAAAGCGATTGTGCAAGGTGGAGAAAAACCTAAAACAACAGAAGCATCATT
>JAHJBD010000139.1 GCA_018813725.1 Nanobdellota archaeon
ATAAATAATTTGTCCATATAATCACAACATTTAAATACCAAAACTCCAATTTTTAACTTATAATAGTTAATCGTATATTAAAAAAAGAGGTGTGTATTATGGTTGAATCTCCTAGGAAAAAAGAGTCTTCTGAAGGTATTTATGAGATAATGCCTTACAAAGAGATCGTTGAGCTTAAAAGGCAGGTCGAAGAGCTTAAAGACCGGACTAAAAAGCCGATGAATGATGACCTTTTGAATTCTATTGGAGTCCTTACAAAGCAGCTTAGCAGCCTATTGCAACTTTTTAAGACTGCAGCAGATGAGATGAGGACAGAAGAGAGCGCTGAAGAGAGGATAGCAAGGTCACTAAAGCCAATCCTTGAGAAGATGGAGTCTGTAATTGACCAGAATAAGACTATCGCAGAGGGTATGGTTGCTATCGCTGACATGGTAAAGGAGATGAGAGGGGAGAAACCTTCGCAGCCATTTAAGGAAGTTCCTGTTAAAGAGCCTGAGATGCCTCCATTGGATGATGATATGAATGATTTTGGAAAAGACTTTACTTCAATGTCTCCTTCACCAGGATTTAGGCAATCATCAGGAATGCCTCCTCCACCAGGGATGGGGCTATCAGGAATGCCTCCACCAGGGATGGGGATGCCACCTCGTATGCAATCACCAGGTATGCCCCCATCACCAAGAGGGATGCCACCTCCACCAGCAATGGGGCCACCAGGTATGCCACCACCAGGCATGGGGATGCCACCACCAATGGGTGGAATGCCTCCACCACCGCCTTTAGGGGCGCCTGAAAAGAAAAAGAAAGGATTATTCTCTAAGAAATAAGAATGGAAAACATAAATCCTGAGGGGTTAAGAAATTTTCTTAGGCATACAGCCAGAGTCCAGAAGAAGTTTACTGAGAGAGACATGGCTCGAAGCAAGCTGCAAAGGAAGATACAGAATCTTAAAAGGGCAACCTTGGGTGCACGTACACGGTCAAGGATCGATTATGAGCTTTCTGAGCTTAACAAGCATATTAATGATGTTATCGATAAAGAAAAGACTATAATGGGCTATGCAAAGAAAGATGATACTGTCTCTTACAATCTTGTGAATACTATGCTGATAAACAGCCAGAAGATGGATTCCTTGATCCATGAGGTACAAAATTTGCAGCATAGACTCGAAGGCTTGTCTGACCTTAAACTTCAACGTGAAGTAAGGATAAAGGCACTTGAATCCAGGATCCAAAAGGGTACTGAGAAGAAAGGCGATTATAGCGGACTAAGAATACAACTGGATAGGGTTGTTAAACGATTTGAGGAGCTGTCTCGAGACCCAAATTATAGTCCTGAGGATCTAGAGGCGCTTAGGGATAAGATCAGCATGCTTAGGCTGAAGCTGATCTAAAGGTCTCTTGCCATAACTGTATTTCTGTTATTTGCTTTTGCCCGTTCACATGCTTTCTTTATCAGGTCTTCAACCACAATGTTAAGCTTGTCATGAAAATCAGAGGATATGCTCATCTTTTTTCCGTCTTTTACTGCAAGCTCATCTATCTTTGACCTGACAACTAATGTTGATCCCATCTTATCACCTCAATTATTGAAAATTTCTTTGGAAATCTTTAATCATTAAAATTCATTGCGGATTTTAATCGTGCGTGTACCAAAATTTATTCTTTGAATCTAACCTGCAGAAACCAAAACGCTCGAATTGGATGACATCTCCAATCTTGATCTTGGTGATGCTCTTTTCAGCTAATCCTTTTTTCACTTTTGCATCTGGCATCAGTACCTCAACTTCGATATTGTCATCTGCAGTAAGCCAATGGATTATCTTTTTACCTTTTTGTTTGTATGTCTCCAGGTCGAGGCTGTCGAATTCTAGTTTGCCTCCTTTTTTTGTGCAGTTCATGCAGTCCATGAGCCTGAACAATTCACCTTCTCCTACATTGTCAAAGTCCTCTTTTGAGATGTAGAAGCTATCTTTTACCTTGAATCTTCTTCCACCTTTTTCATTGTGAGGGTGAAGGTCAAGCTCGATATCCTGCTCTGGTGCGTTCTTAATGATAACTTTTTTAGGGTCAGGGATAAAGAAGAACCTGTGTGCTTTCTCGTCAAGAAGCTTTCTGTTGATAGAGGCAATCACTGAAAAGTCAAGGTTTGAGTTTGCCTTTGACATGCCGATCACTTTTGAGAGCTCGTAGAACGCTTCTTTTACAATGCCTCTTCTTCTTAGTGCTCTTAATGTGACTAATCTTGGGTCGTCCCATCCCATATAATTGCCTGACTCGATCATCTCTCTTATCTCTCTTCCTTGGGTGATTGCGCCTGTAACATTAAACCTTGCGTATTGCCTTATCACAGGATCAGGAAGGTTGAACAGTTGCCTGATGTAGTTCTGCAGCTCGATCCTTGATTCAAACTCGTTGCTTCTAAGGACGTGCGTTACTTTCATCAGACCTTCTTCAACTGCGTTCTCAAAGTCATACATTGGCCATACCTTGTATTTTGATTTCTGCCTGTAATGCGGAGCATAAGAAAGCCTGAATATGACTGGGTCTCTCATTACTGCGTTCTTATGCTGCATGGATATCTTAAGTCTTAATGTAAGGCTGCCTTCTTTGACCTTTCCACTTTTCATGTCTTGCCATTCTTTTTCAATGATCTTCTTGCTCTTCTCTCTGCATGGGCAGTCTATCATATCTCTTCGGTGCTTTGAGATCTGCTCTGACGGGCAAGAACAGGTGTATGCATTACCTTTTCTTATCAGCTCTTCTGCAAACTCAACAAATTTTTCCATGTGGTCTGACACAAAAACAGTCTTGTCAGTCTTGATATCAAGATAATCAAGGACATCTTCTCTCATCGCATCTGCGTATTCTTGGGTTGATCTCTCTGGGTTTGTATCTTCAAACCTTAAGATGCATTTGCCTTTGTATTTCTGGGCGTACATGTAATTTAATAAGAATGATACTGCGTGGCCAAGATGGTTGTATTTTGAAGGTTCAGGTGCGATTCTTGTGATAACCTTACCCTCAACTGCGTTCTTTAGCTCTGGTAATTCTTTTCTTTCTTTTTGCCTTTGTTTTTTCTTTTCCTTTTCTTCTTTGTAATAATTTGGGTCAAGTTTTAGAAATTCTTCTTTTTGCTTCTCCAAAGGCATATTGTTGATATCCTTGATAATCTGGTTGATCTTGATAGAAATCTCTTTCATGTTCTGCTTTACTTTAGGGTCTTCTTGGATCAGTTTACCTATTACTGCGCCAGGGTTTGCCTTACCGTTGAACTTGATAGCGTTTTCCAGTGCGTATTTTCTAATTAGCTCTTCCATATTTTGCCAAAAGAAGCGCTGATTTATAAAAATTTTGGATTCAGTAATGTTTTTAAAGGATAATTAATTTCGGGATCAATAAGGGAAGCTACAATAGGGGCTGGTCGTATAATCTGGCTATTATGCCCGGCTGGCAGCCGGGAGGTTCTGGGTTCAAAGGCTTGAAGGTTCAAACCTTCGGTTTGAAAGTCCCAGCCAGTCCATATAGGTAAAAAAATGGAAGCTTGTATATTTTGCAAGATTGTCAAGGGAGAGATCCCTTGCGAAAAGATTTATGAAGATGAAGATGTAATCAGTTTCTTAGATATCGGACCAGTGTCAAAGGGGCATGCACTTGTTGTTACAAAAGAACATTATGAGACACTGCTTGATGTGCCTGAAAAGCTAGAGAAAGCAATCCTTAATGCAGTGAAGAAGGTAGCAAGAGCACAGTCATCTGTCCTTGGAAACGATGGGTTTAATGTCTTATTCAACAACAAAAAGGTTGCTGGCCAGGTTGTGCCGCATGTTCATGCGCATGTGATACCAAGGAAAGCTAATGATGGGATACGTTTTGAATGGATTCCGCGAAAATACCCTGGTGATGAGATGAAGGAATATGGCAATAATCTGCGCAAATTCTTGTAGTGGGCTTTTGCATTATTACTATTCTTCGAATGATAAGGTTTTTAAAAGATAAGTTTATCCTATTTAGATTATGCCGGCTTAACTCAGCTCGGTTAGAGTGCTACGCTCATATGTTTGAGCGATGATCCTTAGGGAGATGATTACAACTCAACCGAAGAAACGTAGATGTCCGGAGTTCAAATCTCCGAGCCGGCATTTTTTTTAATATTTGAACTTAACTTTTTGTTTGTCTTTGGAAAAGATCAGTTTCTTGATATTGTATGTACCGTATTTTGGAGCTTCGTTATAGCCTTCCCATGCTGCTTCTGCCAAGATGCCCTTATTGATCCATTCATAAATCCATTCATTGCAGTATTCTGGATCTTCTTGTTCAATACCTGAGCCCATTGTAATCAGCCACTTCTTGTTATGTACTTCGTGTGAGCCAATAGGGGGTGCTATAATTATTGGAATCCCAAGTGCGGTGTAAAATGACAGTTCGCTTGGTTTTGTCCATAGTATGTCTGTTGTCCTGAGCAATTGGTTGAATTGTGCAAAGTAGCTGTCTTTGTCTATAGCAAGCATAATGTTGATGTTTTTTCCTATACATTGACCAAGGTTATGCTTCTTTATCTCATTCTCGAAATAATCTTTTACCTCTGGCCTTGTTCCAGCAATAAGATTAATATTTATCTCTTCTTTTCTGATCTGGTTTTGCAGGCTTTTGATTATCGTTGCTCCGATATCACCTTCTGCGCCAGCGCCCCCTACTGCAAAGGTTAGCGTTAATTTTCTTGTAGTCCTTTTAGAAAAAGATTTTCCAAGGTGCTTTTTTAGTGTCTCTTTATAGACTGATGTGTAAATCTTGTTTGGGTCAAGTATATGCAGTCTTGCGCTAAGATCTTTCTTAAGTATCTGCATGTTTGCTCCTGTGTTCTCTGTTGGCAGGGGAAAACCAGTGAAGAATATGTTTTTTTCAGGAACACCATATTGTGCAAGCCTTTTTGTGCTGTGTTCAGTAGGGGTGCAGTAATATAATGTTTCTTTCTTAGGTTCTTCTGGCACCCAGATCCTGGTGATATCTGTATCAGTCACAATGCAATATACATCCTTTTCCTTTGCATGTGCAGCTGCAAGGGCTGGTGCAAAGAAAGATGATACAAATGGTATCCTTTTCTTTTTAGTATATTCTACAACACTTCTCAGGAAATTTTTTCGAATCATCCTGTGCATGTATATTGAGCCTAAAGATGGCCTAGAAAGGTCTCTAAATGGATAGAACGGGGATATTGCCTGAAACCGGTCATATGTTTTCCATACTATCGGGCCTAATAGCGGGAATGATTTGAAACGCGATATCCTTTCATAAGACCTTTGGAACTTGAGCCATTGCTTTCTTTCTTTTTTTGTTACGATGTTGTCGCTGTTTGCTGTGACTATACGTTCATATGCAATATCTTTGAAAGGGTAGGCAGCTCTTTGATGGCCGTAGCCCATATCTACAGTGACAATCCATGCTTTTTGCTGCATGTATTGCTTGTGAGAAGGATATTATATAAATTTAACGCCGCGACCCGGACTTTCAAACAAACTTCGCCTGTTTGAAATCATCAAACGAAGTTTGATATTTGAACCGGGAAACAAAGAAGAGTTATACTCTTCTTGTACAAAAAATATTACGCCAGCGCTCGGATTTGAACCGAGATATCCCGAAGGAAACTTGCTTTCTTGAATATTGTTAAAATCTTGCTATACAAATTATATTCTGTTCGAGGCAAGCCCATTAACCAGATTCTGGCACGCTGGCAAATATTAGTTGATTAATTTTTCTAAGCTTTTCTGAATGGTTAAATCCTATTATATTATAAAATTTTCTGATTGATTCTTTTCGCAATATGCAAAGAATATAATTAGTGTTCCAATTAGGGTTCTTTCTTTCATATTGATAGATTTTAGAATGTATTGAAAACTTATTCAAAAGGTTACATATATCTGTTAAACCTTGTTTATTTACTGATTGCAGTTGTATTTGTTTTTTTCCAACATATCCTTCACAATCGAAAAATGCCCGTAACCATTCAATTTTCAGAATATTGGAAGTAAGATAGTCATTTGGAACTCTCCATTCATGTGTGCCAAACTTAGCTGTCTTGAGTAAGTCCAAACATATGGGTTTACTGGCAGCTCGTACCCGAAAATAATTACCATGATTTCTAATGGTTGGCTTTTTGTTATAGAACCTTATAAAAGCGTCAACAAAATGATTGAGCATTGATTCGTCGTCAGGACAGAATAGAATGCTGTGGTGAATATCTTTATTTTTATCAACTCGTATGTATACTCCCCCATCTCCTGCAAGAAAACCCAATAATTTTGCTTTTAGTCTTTTGTAATCTTCAATCTCTTCTTTTTTAAGGATATCTTGATTAATTTTTTTACTTATATTATTCCAACGATTAATGGCAATTTTTCTATTCCATTCGGATTTAGAAATTGCTTTGTGGTGCATATATATCAAATAATATTTATACTTTAATAATGTTTTGGTATATAGAGCAGTACCATAAACAATTTAGCCTAGAAAAGTTTACCATAAAGAATTTGGTTACCGGATTGTGCCATCGCGGCATTAAGTCAAAAAAAGCACAAGCTGGTTATAAATCTTTAGGTTCTTAGAAATCAAAGATTTCTTGAACCCAAGAACAATTTCATTGTTCTTTAGGTAATGTAACAGTAAAAATACTGCCTTTGCCTACTTCTGACTCAACTTCAATCTTTCCCTTGTGCAGGTCAACTATCTCTTTTGCGATCGTAAGGCCCAGGCCAGAACCGCCTGCGCTCCTTGTCATGTGGCTTTGAACCTGGTAGAACTTATCAAACAGCTTTGGGATCTTATCTTTTTCAATGCCAGATCCAGTGTCCTTTACTGTCAGTCTCCAAGTTATGTGATTTTCCTGTATCTTTATCCATATGGTGCCACCGATAGGTGTGAATTTGATCGCGTTTCCGATCAGGTTGATCAAGACCTGTTTTATCTTTTGCTTGTCTGCTTTAACCCTAAGATTGTTTAAAACTTCAATCTTCATCTTGATCCCTTTTTTCTCAGCTAGGTTGATGTAAAGAGGATCTATTATCTCTTTTGCAAAGAACTGTTGGATGTCGAGCTTTTCCTTATTGCTCTCATACTTGTTCAATGCTAATATATCATTGATAAGGTCAGTAAGCCTATTGCTTTCGTTTTGGATTATGCCTATGGCATCTTTCTGCTTTTTGTTAGGTTTTCCGAACTTACCTTGTAAAAGCAATGATAGGTATAGCTTCATAGATGTTAGCGGTGTTCTTAGTTCGTGGCTGACTACTGATACAAAGTGGTCCTTTAGTTCACTTACTTCTTTCTCGTGCTGATATTTTTGTTCTGTATCTATCAGCCTTATCTTAAGGTATGCTTTATCTACCAATTTTAGGAATATTACTCTTGCAAAAAGGATCGTGGCGATGGTCGGGAAAGGGTGCTGGAACAAGGTTAGTTTTAGGAATGTATTTTGAAATAAAAGTATGTTTGTAAATTCAGCAAGGGGCGCTATCAAGTATATTCCAAATGCAAAGGCTATACTTTTATTGTACCTTAATTTAGGTTCTGAATTTGTGATTATTATCGCTGAAATAATGAGCAAGATCTTTATGATTATAAACCATACTGTACCGAAAAATGATGCAAAATTAATGCTATTGTCTTCAAGGTATTCAAAGAACCAATACGTCTCTATTATCAGGGAAAGCCCCATCGTCACCATTATGAGGCTCCAAAATGTTCTTTGGAAAGATTTTAACCTGTTCTTGAAAACTGGAAATAGGAATGCTGCTGCAAGCATGATCAAACCTAAGATCTCAAGGCTGTGTTCAAGCACTGGTACAAAATACGTGATGCTTTTTAGCTTTAAGCTGCTGAAATTCAGATGGAAATAGAAGAATGCCATGATGGCTGATTTTAATGTTAGTGCCATGAACGCCAGGCCAAGGTATTTGTATTCTTTTTTCCTTGCTTTAACACGCTCTGAAAGGATCATATATGTAAGTGAAAAGAAGACTATGAACTCTAATGAATATTTCAACAGCTGCCCGCCTTGGCTTCCGAGAAACTTGAAGAAGGCGTGGTAGGGAGCTGAATCAAGCATGAAACTTATGACTTGGTCAATCATCTTACTTTGTCAGCTCTAAAGCCAGCTTTTTAAGCTGGCTAGGTTCAAAAGGTTTTGTAAGGTAAGCGTTTGCTCCGACAAGTTTCCCTTTGTCTTTGTCTATGCCCTGAGACAAGGCGGTTACCATAAGTATCTTCATGTCTTTGAGTTCATCATCCTGCCTGAAATGAAAGCAGAGGTCATAACCTCCTCTTTCAGGAAGCATAAGGTCAAGTATCAAAAGGTCTGGCTTTAGTCTCTTTGCGAGCTCGTAACCTTCTTTTCCGTTTTTAGCGTAATGTATCTTAAAATGGTTTTCTAGAATAAGGCCTTCTGCCTTTGCTATCGGCTCTTCATCCTCAATGATAAGCACCTTTTTCATCTTAACCCCCACTATCACCATTTAGAGGGTAATTAATATGATTTATAAACCTTTTGGGTGCAGTATAAAAACAATTAAATATTATAGTCTGTTCTGGACTTGGTATGGAACTGATGAAAGTCGTGCTGATTTTTTTAAGTGCAACTATTGCCTTGATTGTCGACCTTGGCATTAACAAATTAGTAGCTGCATTTATGGTGTATTGGCTTCTTAATCTAGCCTATAATCTTGTTAATGCCAAAAGGTATAACAAATATCTTTTCTGTTTAAGAGAAGAAGTGTTTTCACTGATACTTTTGGTCCCTTTGTTTATGTCGCTAAATCTTAATCCTGTTTTTTTACCTTTGGCAGTGCTTGGGCTTACTGAATTGTTGCTAACAGGGTATGACTGGATTATGCAACTAAAATCCAAGCCAGTCCAGCATTAGATGGACAAGCCCGGATAAAAAGACCGCAAATTCTTGATGTATCAGCAGTATTATGATTGCAGAAGCCAATATTGTATGATTTATCTTATTAATATCTGTCAATCTTAACGGGATTATCCGCTTAATCATTGTGCGCAAGCCCAAAGACAGGTCAGAAAGGAAAACTCCGACAAGGATTATGCCAAACCATTTGTCTGGAAATATGGTTGCAAGAGTTATGCTTGGGACTAAGTGCGGCAGCAGAAGAAGGAAAATGCCTGAGATTATCTTACTTTTTTTCTGATGCCTGAATTGTTGATTGCAGAATGTATTGTATTCTCTGGTCAGGTGCCTGATTCTTATTAATATTTTCATTTTCTTATGTTTGCTTTCTTAGCATTGCACCTTTATTATTAAACATTTTGATAGTCTGGGCATTTCCTCAGTCAGAAACACACTTCTAAAACGAAAGGTTTATATACTTATTTACAAATATGTAACATAAATAGTTTATTATTAAATAAATTTGTTACATATATGTAAAAATGGCAAAACGCGTCTCAATATCATTGGATAAAGAACAAGTACAGTTAATCAATTCTGTAAAAGGCTTTGGAAGCAAGGAAGCTGAGAAAGTCAAAAATATCCTTATGGCATATTTATCTGAAAAAGGGTATTTAGGGGAATTCAATAAGAATAAGAGGTCAAACTAAAGCATATATTCAAATTCAATTTTCATATTAAAAAAGAGGTTAAGC
>JAHJBD010000140.1 GCA_018813725.1 Nanobdellota archaeon
AAGATAATGGAGAAGAATCTGAGATCTCTGAACACTTTGGGCATGCGCCTTTTTTTGGCGTGTATGATACTGAGAAAAAGGAACTGAAGATAATCAAGAATGACCTTGACCATACTGACCCAAGCAAGAGCCCGATAGACCAGATTGAAGAGGCAGTAAACCCAACAACCATCTTTGCAAAAGGTATAGGCGGCAGGGCAATAGGGATTATCGCTGGAAAAGGGCTCAAGCTTAAGACTGGACCTTACATTACAGTTAGAGATGCTATCCAAAACCTTGACAAGCTAGTTGACCAGACCCAAGGCTGCGGCCATAAGCATTAAGGCGAGTTAGGCATAAATTGGACAAGAAATTTGCCAAATAATTGTATAGGCGAGCCTGATTTGATTTATGCCCTGCTCAGGACAAAAAACATGCAAAGTATCATGAAGTGATGAAGATGTTTACAGAAGAAGCAATCAAAAGATTTAGAGATCCAAAAAATACAGGTGAGCTCAAATCCTGCAATGCTGCAGCTAGTGCAGGCGACCCTGAATGCTCTGACGTGATAAAGATATTTATCAGGCTCAAAGATGATAAGGTTGAAGATGCAAAGTTTCAGGTTTTCGGATGCCCCAGCGCTACAGCCACTGCAGATGTATTTATCGATATGATCAAAGGAAAGGCTGTCGCAGAAGCGCTTAGGATAACACAAAAGGACATATCTGATGCACTAGGAGGCATGCCTATAGAGCAACTGCACTGCTCAAGCCTGCCGATTGAAGCGTTCAGGAAAGCAGTCGGGAGCTGCAAAAGATGATAGTATACGGGCCTGTCCCTTCCTGGAGGCTTGGAAATTCTTTGGGTGTTGACCTGATTGAAGCGAGAAAAGGCTTCAGCAAATCATGCACATTTGACTGCATATACTGTCAGCTTGGGCATAAAGGAATCAGGAAAGTTAAACCTAAAAAAATGCCTATCCTTAGATCAGATATAGTGGTGTTAACAAAAAGGGTAAGGGAAACAAAGCCTGATTACATCACATTTTCCGGGCAGGGAGAGCCTACGCTTAACCTTAGCCTTGGGGATGCTGCACAAAAGATAAGAAAGATTACTGATGTGCCGATAGCAGTGCTTACATATTCTTCCCTCATCAATCTGCGGAAGGTAAGAGAAAACTTAAACGCCTGTGACCTGGTTATTGCAAAGATAGATGCTGGCACACAAAGCCTGTTTAAAAAGATAAACAGGCCGTGCAAAGGCATAACCATCACTAAGATCATACAAGGCCTCACTAAGATTAAGACCAAGATGGCTGTCCAGACATTGCTTTTTTCATGTGGCCGCCTGACCAATGCAGATGATAAAGCTATCAAAGGGCTTATCAAAGTTTACAAGAAAATCAACGCTGCAAAGCCTATAAGAATATTCTTGGGAACAGCTTACAGGCCAGCAGGCTCTGACAAGGTTAAGGGTGTAAGCAAAGACAAGCTTAAAAAAATAGCTTTGCAGATAAGAAAAGAAACAGGCATAACAGTTGTGCATTATGAGCAGCATGACCCAAAAAGTGTGTCGAGAAAATTAGGACCTGAAGAACTTAAGGATAACCTCTTAGAGCTATTGAAAAGAAGGCCGTGCACAGAAAAAGAAATATCCACAAGGTTTAGCGATAAAGATATCAAGGGGCTGCTTTCACGATCAGTTGAACAAAAGAGATTAAAAATAAAAGATAATTTTTATGTTTTAAGATGATAATAGGAGTTACAGGCGGAAAGGGAGGTACAGGCAAGTCAACTGTAGCTACAGCTTTGGCTTATCAGCTGTCAAGAAAAGGAAAGAAAGTATTGCTTGTGGATGCTGATGTAGACTGCCCTAATGACGCATTGATAATGGGCATAGATAATAAACTGCTCTATACTGTATATCAAAGGATACCTGAATGGGATTATGATAAGTGCACAAAGTGCGGCCTTTGCGGACAAGCATGCAAGACAAATGCCATAGTTTCTATAGCTGGCAAAAAGCCGTTATTTATGCAGCAGCAGTGCAATGGCTGCGGTGGCTGCAAGATGGTATGCCCTGCAGATGCTATCTCATGGGGAAGAAAAGATATTGGTAAAGTGTATTTTGGCAGCCTGGGAAGCCTTGACCTATTGACCGGAGAATTGAAAGTTAACGAGCCTGTCTCTGAATTTGTTGTAGGCGCGCTTAAGGATACAGTAGAAAAAAAAGCCAATGAATATGAACATATCATAATCGATACTGCGGCAGGCACACACTGCGACGTCATATCCGCACTTGGCATGTGCGAGAAAGCTTTTGCAGTAACTGAGCCTACTCCTTTAGGAGCGCATGACCTTGAGCTGATCTTAGGGCTTATGAAAAAGCTGGGTGTGAAATATGAAATTGTACTTAACCGATCTGATATTGGCGACCGAAGCCTGATTACGAGAATCGCAAAGAAGTTTCAGTGCAAGCTCGCTGCTGAAGTGCCTTATGATAAGAATATCATAGATGCATACTCCAAAGGTAAGCCTATAGAAAATAAAGAGATACAAAGGCTGGTGGAACAGATAATATGAAGGTCAAGATAGTGTTCAACAATGAATCTAATCCAGGCTATAAGGCTGGGTGGGGATTTGCTGCTGTTATCGAATCTGGAAAGAAGGTACTGTTTGATACAGGGGATGACGGAAAAAGCCTATTGTATAATCTTGAGAAAGCAGGCTATGAGCCAAAAGACATTGGCATCGTTGTGCTTAGCCATGACCATTATGACCATACTGGCGGGCTCGCAGGCTTTCTTGAAAAGAATCATGACGTAGAAGTGTATGCGCTTGAGACATTCTCAAAAAAGACGCTGGAAGGGATAGAAAAAAAGGCAAAGCTTATCCGTGTTTCTGCTCAAGCAAAGATAACCGAAGATGTGTTTACAACAGGGATAATCAAGGGTGTTATGGATGAGCAGTCTTTGATTATCAGGTCAGGCAGCAAGGTCAGTGTGATAGTCGGCTGCAGCCACCCAGGTGTTGATAAGATACTTGATGCCGCCAAAAATCTTGGAAAGGTTCATGCCATAATAGGCGGTTTTCATGGCTTTGACAAGATTGAAGAGCTGCAAGGCATAGATATTATTGGAGCATGCCACTGCACTGAAAAGATAAAAGAGATAAAAGATAGGTATCCAGCCCAGTTTAAAGAGCTTAAAGCAGGTGATGAGATTGAGGTTTGATCATTGCTTCATTTTTGCAATTTTATTTTTGGTTTCAGCCTGCGCTGTCAATCACAATAAGCCTATTGATTATAGTATTACCAATATTGCTCAAGAGCCGATAAAGAATTATACAGAATCTGACACAGATAACATTAGCATAGGTGAGGGAGAAGATAGTATTCATGTGGAGAACTTAAATGAAGAGCCTAAGCTTATCATGTTCCACAATAATCAAGGGCCGATGTGCATCGAGCAGCTAAGTTTCCTTGAAGGCCAAAAGAAAAAGTTTCCAAACCTGATTATTGAAGAGTACCTTACGACAGAACAAAAAACATATGCCAAGATGATCGAGATAAGGTCAAGCTTTTCTGTAAGCAAGGGGGTATCCTCAAGTTTTGGCTACCTTCCGATAACTTTTGTAAATCATAATGCATACTCAGGGTTTAATGATGAAGTTAAGAGCATGCTTGAAAAAGATATTATTGAGGTATGCAGATGAAAAAGATAACCATACTTTCAGGCAAGGGCGGAGTTGGCAAAAGCAGTATCATTGCTTCTTTGGCTGTGGTTTTGTCAGCAAACATGAAGATCATTGCAGCAGATTGTGATGTTGACGCATCCAACCTTGCGCTGGTCTTAGGCGTAAGGAAACATGATGAATGGAAAAGCCTGAGCACCAACCTTAAGGCCAGGATAGACTATAGCAAATGCACCAACTGCAAAAGATGTTTTCAATCGTGCTATTTTCACGCTATCGATTGGGAAACTAAACCCACCATACTGGCTGAAAGATGCGAAGGCTGCGGAGTTTGCGTTTTGGCCTGCCCAGAGCATGCAATCATGCTTGAGAAAGCTGAAAACGCAAAGATTGGGTATGCTGACACGAAGTATGGGTTCAAGGTCGTTTCTGCGCAGCTGAATATTGGGGAATCTGGATCTGGAAAAGTAGTCAGCGAGGTAAGAAGGTTAGCAGAGATAAAAGGTGAAGATTCAGATATCATGCTTATCGATGCAGCTGCAGGCATAGGGTGCCCAGTTATTGCTTCAGTTACAGGTGTCAATCATGTTGTTGCAGTTACAGAACCAACCCCATCAGGCATGTCTGACCTAAAAAGGGCGCTGCAGCTTGTTGAACACTTTAATATCCCCTGCAGTATCATTATAAATAAATTTGACATAAATCCGGTTATGGCTGCTAATATAGAGGGGTTTGCCAGGGCAAAGCATATTGACATCATAGGGAAAATACCATATGATAAGCAGTTTGTAGATGCGTTGGTTAAGCTAACTCCAATAGTAGATTATAATCAGAAATATTTAAATATGTTTAATATGATAGCTGAAAAGATAATTAAAAAAATTCAATAAACTAAAGCATATTTTATCAAGCGTATTTCAGTTGAATATAAGGGAATAACATGAAAAAAGAAATTTGGATTATTATGCTGGCATTATTGTTTGCATCATCTGTATCTGCAGAACCCTGCAACATATATTTCTTCTATTCAGATACATGCCCGCACTGCGCGCATGAAAAAGTTTTTCTTACAGGATTCTCTGAGAAATACCCTGAAGTAGAGATACAATGGATAGAATACAGCCAGAATTATGAGATGTTTGAGCAGCTTTCAGAAAAGCTTGGCACTGTGCCGGTAGGTGTTCCAAGGACATACATCAACGGCACAGCTTTTGTAGGTTACACTGATGAATACGGAGAAATGGAGTACATGTCTGCGTACAAGGCATACAATGGTTACAGGAACCAGATAGAAAAAGCGCTGATAGAACATGCAATTAAAGAACATAATATATCAATAAATCAAAGCTGTGAAGATATGCCTGAAACCAAACAGTCAACAGATTATTTCACTCTGCCTTTGGTGCTTATCTTATTATTCATGCTTTTTGCAGCATTATTCAGGAAAAAGATAAAAGCAAGGTTCATGGTGGGCGCTGGGCTTGCCACATTGATCGTGATATTATTCTATATATCACAGCATATCCCTTCAAGCCACATTGTGCAGTTTGCAGGCCAGTTCTCATTTCCTGTCTTTACGATTGTTATAGCGTTGCTTGACGGGTTTAATCCCTGCGCTTTTGCAGTGCTAGCCATACTCCTGTCATTGCTGATATATGCAAAGTCAAAGGGAAAGATGGCGCTTATAGGGGTAATATTTATAACAACATCAAGCATAATGTATTTCCTGTTCATCGTAATCCTGCTAGTATTAAGGGCTGAGCTGCTTGGCCAGTATAAAGGCATAATCAGGATTGCAGTTGGCTTAATAGCACTTATTGCAGGCGCAATCAATATCAAGGATTTCTTTTTCTTTAAGCAAGGCATATCTTTGACCATAAGCGGAGGCAAGATGTCAAGGATAATGCAGAAGATGAAAGGTATTGTGAATGAGGTCAGAGAAGCTAATACACCATTTGCAATGGCAGTAGCTGTAATCAGCACCATAGTTCTTGCAGCATTTGTAAACCTTGTAGAATTAGGATGCACACTTATACTACCAGTCCAGTATATCGAAGTATTAGTCACAAATTATGGATCAAATATCGGACCAACACATTATTTCTTTATCGCGCTTTATTGCATTGTTTATGTCATACCATTATTCTTCATACTTGGCAGTTTCCTTTACACTTTCAAATCAGAGAGGATGACTGAACAGAAGGGAAAGATTATGAAGCTTATCGGAGGGCTTATCATGCTTGGTCTTGGTCTGATATTATTGCTTAGGCCTGAACTTTTGGTGTTTGGATAAAACTTCATTTTCTTAATATTTTCTGCAGTACTCCAAAGCCTTTATATAGTACTTCCAATTTACGGCAGTACTGGTGATGCAATATGGTTGAAATACTAGATAAAGAAAATTTTGATAAGTTTATAGCAGAGGGAACAACAATAGTTGATTTCTGGGCAAGCTGGTGCGGACCATGCCAGATGATGGGGCCTGTGTTTGAGGCTGTGAGCAAAGAAGTTAAAGGAGCAAAGTTTGGGAAACTGAGCACTGAGGAAGCGCCTGATATTGCTGGTGAGCATCAGATATCTAGCATACCATGCCTAATTATCTTTAAGGATGGAAAGGAATCGTCAAGGATAATCGGATACAGAGGCAAGGACGAGCTCAAAGAAGAGATTGAGCAGAAAATATGATTGACTTTGCTTGCAAGAGCTTTAAGCTTGAGCGCGTCATCCGATGCGGGCTTGGGCTTACTATAGCTGACTTTAAGGTTCTTGAGTTTCTTTTGAAACAGGATAAAGAGCTTGATACAAAGGATATAGCTGCAGGAATAACTGTCAACCTATCAACAGTACAGCGTGCTGTGAAAAAGCTGGCTGAGAAAGAGCTGATTCAAAGAAGACAGGAGAACCTGGATGATGGAGGTTACTTGTTTTATTATTCGATCAGATCAAAACAGCATATCAGAAATATGATCATGCAGATTGTTAATGCGTGGGTAAAAAAGGTGGATACAGAATTGAGGAAATGGTAATATGTTAAAGATAACCCCTTATTTGATATAATAGCAATGTTTTTATATGAATATTCTGTTTAACCTGCTGAAATGAAGAAACAATGCTTTTGGTTGATAATTGTGCTGTTATTAGGCAGTTTTGTTTCTGCTGTTGAGATATCTGGCCTGGTTAATGATTATGCAGGTGTCTTATCCAGCAGTGAGAGAACCGAACTTGAATCAGTGCTTAAGCAAATATATGACAGCGGAGAATCTCAATATGCGGTCGTAACTATAAAATCGCTAGAAGGCCAGGATATTGAAAGTTATTCATTGAACTTAGCTCAGGAAGTGCTTGGTGATAAGGAAAAGAACAATGGCCTGCTTCTTTTGGTCGCTATAGATGACAGGAAGTATCGGTTTGAAGTTGGACGTGGGCTTGAAGGAATATTCAACGATGCAAAGATAGGCAGGATAGGAAGACAGTACCTTGTTGATAATTTCAGAGCTGGGGAATACGGCAAAGGGATCATTGAAGCGAGCAAAGCAGTGAGGAGCGTTCTTTTAGGTGATGTTGAAGATGCTTATTATGTTGATGATTCAGTGAGCCAAGAGGAAGTATTGATATCATATTTGCCAAATATCATATTCTTGTTCATAATGTTACTATTTATCTTCTCTGCTGCAAGAAAACGCGGTAAGCACAAGGACAGGTTCTTTGATGCAGCAGTTGGAGCTATGATATTATTTGGAGGAGGAAGAGGCGGCGGTGGCGGAGGAGGAGGTTTTGGTGGGTTTGGCGGCGGAGGATTTGGGGGAGGAGGAGCCGGATCTGGGTGGTAGGCTGGGTTATAAATCTTATAATACTTGTTTGATTTATTGTATTTTTACTTATTATTGAAAATCATATAAAAAATTTAACGATTAAATCTTGATTTGGAATGAAAATAAAAAAGAATAAGTGGAATATAACAAAAGAGTATATTATTAAAGAATATGTTATCAAGAAAAGATCATTGCCAGATATCGCTAAAGCAGTGGGTATGCCTTATGAGACTTTATTCTGGTATAAGAGGAAGTATAATATTCCATCATATCCGGCTTCTATGTGGTTGAAGGGTGTTAGTTTATCTCCTAAAACAGAATTTAAAAAAGGAGCGGCTCCTTGGAATAAAGGGACAAAGGGTGTCATGAAAGCTTGGAATAAGGGTATTAAATTAAGTGATGAATGTAAAAGGAAAGTATCTGTTGCTACTAAAAAAGCAATGGCTAGACCTGAAGTAGTGCAAAAGGTAAGAAAAACTCATTTTAAGAAGGGGACTACACCATGGAACAAAAATCAAACAAATGTATATTCAAAAGAAACTATAATAAATATTAGGAAAGCAAGATTAAGACAAAAATTTCCAAAAAAGAATACAAATGCAGAAATAGCTTTGTTTGAAATCCTAAAGGAGCTTAATATTAGTTTTAAAAAACATAAACCTGTTAAAACTATTTGTCAGTCAGATGCCTTTGTTGAACCAAATATTGTATTGTTTGCGGATGGGGATTATTGGCATTGTAATCCTAAATTTTTCTTAATGCCCAAGAGTAAAGCGCAAATCAAGAACCGTACGAGGGATATGAGAGCGAATAGTAAACTTAATAAAGAAGGATATCAGGTTATTAGATTATGGGAACATGATTTATTAAATAATAAAGGAAAATGTAGAGAAATTATTCAAGGATTGATAAATAGGTGATAATAATGGCAAACATAGACAAAGAGACTGGAGAAGAATTCTTGCTCTGTCCAAGATGCAAGATTGATATGAAGAAATTGGTAAAGAAGGATGTAGTGATTGATGTTTGCAAGAAATGCGGCGGAATGTGGGTTGATGCCGGAGAGCTTGATAAGCTTGCAAAGATAAAGGAGGAAGAAAAATGAAAAATAAAAAA
>JAHJBD010000141.1 GCA_018813725.1 Nanobdellota archaeon
CCCACTGTGTTGAAGATCAGTATGCACACAAACCAAGGAAGCTGATTATGCCTTGCTGATTTCCACATTGCTATCCCTTTCCAGATCATCTCCCATATCGCAAGCACTGCTATGACAGCAATGACTGCTGGCACCAATACCAGATTAGGTTCTAATCCCATTCTTTCACCTCATGCATTATTTATAGACTTCAATCTCTTCATAGATGAATATGTCCTCAACATTGGCCTGAAAGACTCTCGCTATCCTGAATGCAAGCTTCAGATTAGGTGGGTACTTGCCTTTTTCTATTGAGTGGATGGCCTGCCTTGAGATGTTCAGTCTCTTTGCAAGTTCATCCTGCGAGAGGTTATGCTCTGCCCTGAAGACTTTTAATCTATTCTTCATTTTGTCTTGTTTAGATTACTTTTTTATACTTAATAATAGAAACTTATATTTAAATGTTTTGGTTATGTAATGTATAAACTACATTAAGTAATATACTCATTACATAAAATCTAATCCAGATAAATTATAATTTATGACTTAAGTTCATCATTAATCTCAGTTAAGCTTATAAACAAATCACAAACAACAAGCATATGGTAGATATTAAAGGATATAATTTCAGAGAGATAGTTATTCGAGATTCATATAATCGAAGAGCTTTGCAATTCAAGAACCAGATAATAACCTATCTTAGAAAGTTTGGATTGACTGAAGACGATGTAGAAATCCCTCTAGAAGGAATTACAATACGAAAAGCACAAGCCTCAGCTTCATGGTACATGTGGGAGGAACATTTATTCTTTAGCTATAATCGTTCTACAAAATTTGTTGAAAACTTAGCCATGGTTGCGCAAGTGATTAAGCATTTCCTTAACCTATTAGATAAAGAAGAGATAACTCAGGAAGAATTCTTAAAATTGTTTGCAGAAGATAAAGATGTTGTCAAACAAAGAAAAGAAGCGAGAGAAACTTTAGGTGTAGAAGAAGACTCAACAGATTTTGAGACAATACACCAAAATTATAAAAAACTCTCAAAAGAACTGCATCCAGATATGCCTAATGGAAATACAGAGAGATTTAAAAGAATAAACACAGCACATAAAATTCTAAAAAAAGAATTAAGTTAATAACAAAGAGGATTTTAGACTATAATGGAAAATACAATATCATTTAATGATCTTAAGTTAATAGACCCATTAAAAAAGGCACTGACTAAACAAGGATATACCACCCCTACACCAATACAATTAAAATCAATCCCAAGTCTATTACTAGGCAAGGATTTAATAGGGATTGCACAAACAGGCACAGGCAAAACAGCAGCATTTGCCTTACCCATACTACAAAGGATGACAGAAAAATATCCAAGGGTGATTAAGACATTAATACTTGCACCAACTCGAGAACTTGCTGCACAGATTGGGGAGAGTTTTTCTGCATATGGTGAATTTCTTAGATTCAAACATACAGTTATTTTTGGAGGCGTGAGCCAAGGAATGCAGGTTCAGGCATTATCTAAAGGAGTGGATATAGTTATTGCAACACCCGGCAGGTTACTTGATTTAATGAATCAAAGAAGACTTACTCTTGGAAATGTAGAGTTTTTTGTATTAGATGAAGCAGACAGAATGCTTGATATGGGTTTTATTCATGATATAAAAAGGATAATAACAAGATTACCTGAAAAAAGACAGACCTTATTTTTCTCAGCGACAATGTCTCCTGAGATCAATAGACTTGCAAAAAGTCTACTTAAAGATCCAATCCATGTTGAAGTAACAGCTCAAGCAACTACAGTCGAGAAGATAAAACAATGTGTATTCTTTATTGACCAGAATTCAAAAGAAAAGTTATTACTAGAATTTTTAAGACAGAAACATCTTACCAGTGTTTTAGTATTTACTAGAACAAAACATAAAGCAAACAAAGTGGCAGCATTTCTTAGTAAGAATAACATCTCTTCTGATGCAATCCATGGAAATAAGTCACAAAGTTCTAGAACTAATGCCATCAAGAATTTCAAAACTGGCAAAATTAAGGTATTGGTTGCAACTGATATTGCTGCAAGAGGAATAGATATAGATAATATCTCACATGTTATAAATTTTGAAATTCCAAACGAACCAGAAAGCTATGTTCACAGAATCGGAAGAACGGCCAGAGCAGGAGCTGAAGGAACAGCATTTTCATTTTGCTCAGCAGATGAAAGGAATTTTCTTAGAAATATTGAAAGATTAATAAAAAAGAATATAGAGGTTATGGATCATACATTTCACTCAGAGACTGCTAAAAATGCAGTAGGCGCAGCAGCTAAACCACCTCCAAAAAGACAATCAGGTAGAAATCATAGATTTAAATATAAACCTGGTCATGGGTCAAAAAACAAGAACACATTCTCTAGAAATGATAGATCAGGAAGTAGATTTAAACATAATTCTAAAAGAAGATAGATAAATAAGATCTAGAATTCATAATTTACCCAATCATCTTCTTCAGCACTTTATGCACTTCACCAGGTGCTGCCTGGCCTTTTGTGACCTTCATCACCTGGCCTATCAGGTAATGCAGTGATTTCTCATTGCCTGCCTTGTACTCATCAACTGCCTGCTTGTTTTCTGATATCACTTTCTTGCAAACATCCTCAAGCTCAGAAGCATCTGACATGACTCTTAAGCCTAAGCTCTTGACATAATCTCTTGGCGAGAATGCATCTACCATGAGCTTCTCAATTATCTTCTTTGC
>JAHJBD010000017.1 GCA_018813725.1 Nanobdellota archaeon
CACTTCCCCTAAAGGTATGGATCAAGAAAGGGTGGATCAACAGCAGGCATGATCCTCGAGGATGGTTCCAGTGGTATTGCAGGTATTATATGGGGCGAAGGCTCGGTGAAGAGGACATGAGGCAGGTAAAAAGGTGGAAAGCGATAAAGAGGCATGTTGGCGCTGTAAGGAAGAACTGTGAAAGAGGAAATAAAACTTGCAGGCCAAAGCAAAGGCAGGCGCTTCTCCATTGGGCATATGATTCAAGAAAGATCTAATCAGCTTACTTATTGAGATTATAGAAAATAAAATGCCTAGAGTAATCTTCTCCTAATTCTGCACCAGGAGACCTTTTACAATCCAAATTTTTTTCTTGTGCAACTTTTATTATCTTTTGTGGATCGTGTGGACCTGAGATTGCAAGTGTTGCTTTAGGCTTAGAATTATCGAAGAAAGCAGAGATCAATTCTGATATTGAACCATCATTTCTTGGTTCGTCCAAAACGTTTGGAGCAGCTATCAGATCATATTGGATATTCCAACCATAACCTTTTAGTTCTTTTATATCAACAATATCATATCGAGGCATCCTCGCCGGCATCTGGTCAAAGATTTCAAGCCAACCTAAAGCTGTATCTGCCATACTAGCAAGTCCACCAATTTCACCAAGAGTTGTCTCAAGAGCGATGGAATCCACATTTACTCCCGCAGCAGCAAGTGATGCATGAGTATAAGGCATCTCTATTGCTCCAACGAATAAAACATTATTACCTGGTTGCAGATATTTTGCCCATACCTGGCCTGCCAGAACTGTTCTCTCATATTCATGCCTGGCAAGATTAGAACCTTTATCTGTTTCCCAACTTAAGCGTTCTTGTGCAATAGCCTGAAAAGCTTCTTGGATAGTAGGCATATTTTTAAGAATGTCAGGTTTTTATTTAAAAAGCTTAATACTTTATACCAAAAGCATCATACTTTTTTTCTAACTCTTCTTTTTTTACATCAACATCATCGACCCTTGCAATCTCTGGGCCGTGGTTTACCCAACCCAAGAACTTTGCCAAGTTTTCCTCTGTTCCTTGCGCTAGTATCTCAACATCTCCATTATCAAGGTTTTTTACCCAGCCTGTGATGTCTAGTTTTATTGCCTGTTCTTTTGTTCTTGCCCTGAAAAATACTCCCTGGACACGGCCTTTGACAATTATATGAATTTGTTGCATAAATTTGGACTTTTTTGGGGGATTATTAATAGTTTTCGTTATTGAAAAATAATCCCACTTGACAAGGGGTGTCTTGTGATTATTAACGTTTAATCCTGAAATATTTCCTTATTTTAAGCGTTATTGCATATCCACAGGACACAGGACAGGTGTGCGAATAGAGTATATAAACAACTTCCATCACCAATAGTCTGTTAGGATTTGTCTAACACCCCCTTTTGTTGGCAGGAGCAGCCCCTTTCCTGCCCAACAATTTTTAAAAAAACAAGGTGATAAAAAAATGGATACAAGCGTAAAGACAATAAAAGATCTGTTCTACAAACAGATCAGGGATCTGACAATGAGGACAGCTGACAGCTTTGACTATCAGTTCTCAGACAGGTGGCTCTGATGGAAGAAGAATTTGTTGCGGAATTTAATGAAGAGACAGATATCTATACAGAAAGCGGACTTGAAGATGATATGGACAGTGACAGCATAAGCATGATGGAACAAGGATTTATGTTGGGGTATCTTGCTTCGTAAAACGAAGCAAGGAAAAACCTCCCCATCTGTACTCAACTAAATTGAATAAAAGGTGATAATAATGTTTGGAAAAAAGAAAGAGTTTATGGACTGGACAGCATATAAAGATAAGATTGATCTTTTGGATGTGTTTTACTGGCAGCAGAGTGTCAGGAGAGAATGTGTAAGGAATATGTGAGACTATGTTTTATATATTCTTAAGTATTTACTATCAAGATGGACTCAGATAAGGCTTTAGTTGTATTTCAGGATAAAAAGATCAGAAGGATTTGGTATCATGAGGAATGGTATTATTCTATTTCAGATATAATTGCAGTCTTGACAGACAGTAAAGATGAATTAGCATATTGGAGAAAATTAAAAGAGAGGGAACCTCAACTCGTGACAATCTGTCACGGTTTCAAGATGCCTGCAAAAGACGGCAAAATGAGGTTTACAGATTGCGTCAATACTAAGAATGCATTTAGGCTTATCCAGTCAATACCTTCAAAGAAAGCTGAACCTTTTAAGCAGTGGCTTGCTCAATTGGGAAAGGAAAGGATTGATGAAATAGAAAATCCAGAGCTTGCTCAGGATAGGGTAAAAGAGTATTACACAATCCAAGGTTACCCTAAGGATTGGATAGATAAGAGGGTACGAGGCATAGCCATAAGGCAGGATCTGACCAATGAATGGAAAAATAGGGAAATCCAAGAAAAAAAAGAGTTCGCGATACTAACAAATGAAATCTCCAAAGCCACGTTCGATAAGACTGTTGAAGAGTACAAGGTGTTCAAAGGGCTAAAACGAGATAATCAAAATCTTAGAGACCACATGACTGATTGGGAATTGATATTAACTATGGTCGGAGAGAAAGCAACTACAGATATCACCATATCCAAAGATTCCAAGGGCTTTGAGGAATGTAAACATACAGCTGTTGAAGGAGGAACAATAGCAAAGAACACTAGAAAGGAAATTGAGGAGAA
>JAHJBD010000142.1 GCA_018813725.1 Nanobdellota archaeon
GCCGTCAAGGTAGATTTTAGCATTTGATGGGATGGAGGTAATGATAAGAGAGCCATATTGTACAGATGGAAGGGTGGTGGTTACGCTGACGATATTTGACAACCCCGACCATAATCCAGCATCATCCTTTGTTTTGACAGCAAAATAATAGGTAGTATTTGGCTGTAAGTTTGCAATAGTAAAGGTTTCAGTAGAACCGGCTGACTTTGGAGTCATCGTGCCTGCTATGGTAGCAGAATTCCAGTTGTCTTCAGTGATAGTAAAGGTAGCATATCTGACTTCATAAAGTGTGGTTGTTCCATTATCCGTAGGAGCTGTCCAGTCTAAAACAACCAAGTCAGATTGAATAAAGTATTTAAGGTCAGAAATAGAGATAGGAGGGGTAGTATCTAAGGTTTTTTGAAAATCTGGAGTTCTGGTTCCATAAACTGTACCATCAGCATTATTACTTAAGGACATTGTGTAATCTGGAGCAGTAGGATTTATGTTGACTGTAGCATTGGTGTTAGTGTTAATTGGAACATCTTTATATCTTACTATTTCTGAAGAGTTATCTGGCTTTGCCACTACTGCATTAAAATCAAAACTTCCAGTCTCTGTACCAGTTATCTGAACAGTATAGATAAACTCAGCAGGGACATGAAATATCTTCATGTCATCTATAATCTCTACTTCTGCTCCAGGAATTTCATTTATGATTTGAGAGTTTATATAGCCCACTTTTCTTCCTTCCTGATCTGTGATTAAAACATTAACTGGACAAAAGACCTGATATAGTATCTTTTTTGCCTTTTGGCCAATCCACCCACAATCTTTATAAATAGAGTCAAGAATCGATACTAAGCACTTCGTAAACTCATCTGAAACTAAATATGCAGGATCATAAGGGGTTGGATGGTATGGAATAACGCTATTATGAGTACAGTTATACCGTGCATCGTTCTCCCAATATTTGCTTCCGATAAACCTTCCATTTTTTAAATCAAATACAACTTTAGTCAAAGTGTCATCATTCTGCGGGTAGGGTTTATTGGGGTCATAAATATAAACTTCTTTTTTATCTCCATAATCAATTATTTTATAAGCAACTACACTATGTCCTCCGGGACCTTTTTCAGTTGAATAATTCATAAGCAACATTATAGGTTTCTTTTCATCTTTTATGGAGTTCTCTACTTTTTTGTAGGCATTTTCGATATATGAAGGATCTAAATAATACTGTGGTGTGATACTCCCCATGCGGTATACAAATAATTGAGGATATAGCGACCTTTGATATTTTCCTATGTTTTCTGTAACCTCGTTATCTTTAAGCATCATATCATAAGTTGCTGTATTCCTATATGACTGGGGTTTCAAATTAGGGTTTTCTTTATAAAGAATACTGGTTGCAGATATTCCATAACATTGTCCTGAGGGGTTTATACCTTCTCTCATTTTTTTAACAAGCTCTGGAAGAAGTAAATTGTATTGATATGCGTATATTTTCGTTTCCATAAGAATAAATTCAACATCACTTTTTAGGCTTATTGTTGAAAAATTTTCAAACCGATATGCATCAACGCCTAAATCAAAAGGTACAGAATAAACGGAGAGTGGAATTGTCTCTCCATCAGGATATAGACCAAGAATATTGGCAGTAGCTTCATCAAATATATCCTCTTGCTTATACCCATTTTTGACAAAAGCATCCCAGCTAAAAAATGGTCTTTTCTTACCATTCTCAATAAGATACACAGTAGATGCAGATGAATTTTTTAACAGGCTTCCTTCTCCTCCAACAATTGATGCAGTTGGGTATCGATTAAGTATATCTTCTGAAAATTCCTTTACATTTGCAAGATCCCAACACATTGCATGAAATACAGATTCATTCAAAATTGGCCATTTTCTACCATTTTTAATCAAATAGATAGTTGAAGCATTGGGGCTTTTGATAAGATCACCTTCAACCGGAGAGTTTACGATTATCGTTGGTTGTACAACTGTAAAACTCTGTGGATTAACAACACTGTCAGTTGTTCTAAAATCAAACCAATTTCCACCTGCCACTTTGCCTCTGATAACCGCTTTGTAATTTCCTGGTGGTTTAGTGCTATAAATCTTACCCGTTAGTGACTGGCTCCAAGTGTTATTAGCTGAAATCGTTATATTATCGTATTTAGTTGCAAAATCAAATTGAGAGCCATCTGGACAAAGTATTGCTACTCCTATTTGCTCAAAGGTTACAGGTGCACCATTGATCTCTTTCAATGTAAAACTGACTGTAA
>JAHJBD010000143.1 GCA_018813725.1 Nanobdellota archaeon
ATACATACTTTATATGTATAATAAACAGATTAATAATCCAACATAATGGTGCCCAACTTGATGCCTACCAGACATCCCCATTTCAATAACGATCAGAATTCACTTAGACAGATGCTTAATGCAAGAAATATGATCAACTGCTTAGGACTTTTATGGTTTCTCTCTGGATCTTCTTGATTATCTCTTTTACTTCATCAAGCTGTTTAGTATCAATACTGCTGGCTATACCATATGTAGATGTTTCCCTGCTTTGCCGTATTGTGGGTCTTGCTGCCTCTTTGTCAACTTCTAAAGTATCAAACTGAAGTACTAATTCCTTATCAAAGTCAATCTTCTTATCATCAATAAGCTTCAGTATAGCAGAGATAGAACAGCGTTGATTCTTGGATTCATAGCCATGCTTAGCTAGGACAGCCAAAAAACAGTGATATATCGCATAGAACCCAACATTCAAAGCCCAGTCAAATCTTTTCAAATTCTCTAAATCCTTCATCACTTCCGAGTTATATTCTGATTTATCCAGATGGTCTTGAGCAAGCCTATCATCAGGCTGGATCTTGATTAGCCTATTTGGATCCTTTAAGCACCATTTCAAATGATTGTCTACCTGAGACATCTTACCAATTCGATGAATTTGCCGGCATTATGAAAGATTATATTCTCAGATAATACCTTGTAAAGTATTTCATCGTCCTTGTTCTTTTTAATATCTTTCTCAGTTAACTCAATGTACCTTATTGGCCTTTCAACCAGTTCAGCTTTTCTTATTGAGTCTTTGATAGTCTTAATCTCTTTTTGTTTGCCAGGATCATAAACAAGCAAAATATCAATATCATTGAAATTATCGCTTTTTATTGATGAGCCAAAAACACAGCCCAGCTTAATAATTTCCTTAAATTTTTTTAGGTTGTAAGCTAATACATTTAACCATTTAGGAAATTCTTGTTCTTCCAAGCTGAGGATATACTCCATAAATTTCAAAGCAAGGCTGTTGCCGTAATTAAACCGGTAGTATATTGAATTGCCAATCTTCTCTTTTTCTAACAGCTTTTTCTCAGCTAAAGAGCTGCATAATTTGCTTATATGGGCATGATTTAAGGATAAGGACTTAGCCAATTGTCTGGCGTTATATTTATCTTTAAAATGCTTGAAGATGTATTTTAATGCCTTAATTTCAACTTTTGTAAATTGTATGCTATCAACAGACATATGTATGCTAATAGCATACAAGAGTATATAAAATTTTCGCTTTTTTATTGGATGCTTGATGTCATTCTAGATTCCTTGGAAGCAAGCGGGAAAGTAGCCTTACTAAAATAAGGGAATATCTGGATATATCACGCAGACACCAGCCCTAAACTCAGAAACAAGCTTAGCAAAGTGACAGATTAGGATTTAGGAGTTGAGATCATGCCCTTGCATAAAACAGTATGAGACAAAACACTTCACTTCCTGTTAGAAACAAGAACCTGCCTGTTAACTGCCTGCTTCTCAAAATCCTTGATAAAAATATCCCTAACCCTATTAAGCATGCGAGGATCGCGCACATTCTGTCCCAATAAAGCTCCGGCAAGCTTAGAATACTCGATAGAAACATTAGTTTTAGGCTTATGAAGCGCAGCAACCTTGCTAGCAGCAAGCGCTTCAAGCACATTGATATCATCTTTCAGCACTGCAAGAACAGGCACATCAGAAGCTTCTTCAATATCCTTAAGAGACAGCTCAAAGCTCTTTCCCCTGACCTTATTTAATACAAGCCCAGTTATAGGCACTTTTTTCTCTTTGGCAACCTTCACAGCATGAAGCGTAGCAGACAAAGTAGGATAATCTGGAGAAGAGACAACAAGTATCTCATCAGAAGCGACCATTGTCGCAAGCATCTCATCATTAAGGTTAGGCGATGAATCGATAAGTATCACATCATACATGTGCTTGATCTCCTCAAGCTTACTTTTCAAAGCATAAGAATTAACTTTTTTACCCATCAAGGCACCAGGCAGCACATGAAACCCTGCCTCATGCTCATATATCGCAGTTGTGATGTGCGCTTCATTTGTCATCACATCATGCAGTGTCTGCTTTGGATTGACAACACCAAGGTGAAGTCCTAAGCTTGGCCCTGAAAAATTAGCATCAACCATAAGGACTTTCTTATCAAACTGAGAAGACATGAGAGCCCCAAGATTAGAGACAGTGGTGGTCTTTCCAACCCCGCCTTTTATTGATATGACACCTATGGTTTTGGTCATGCAATATACCGATAAAAAACTAATATAAGTATTTATCGGTTTTGCAAAATTATTGTGCTAACATGAAACTGGTTAACGCTTCCTATAGAGTAAAGAATAA
>JAHJBD010000144.1 GCA_018813725.1 Nanobdellota archaeon
AAACAAGATTCTGGGACAAAAGAGATGCAAGATATTTCTGCTGCGATCCGTGAGGGTGCAAATGCATACCTTAAGAGGCAGTATGGCGTGATCTCCATATATTTTGGGATCGTGTTCATCATATTGATGGTGCTTGCATATTATAATTATGTGGTAATGTTTGTACCGTTTGCGTTCCTTACAGGCGGATTTTTTTCTGCCTTAAGCGGATTTATAGGCATGAAGATCGCTACCTATGCAAATTCAAGGACAACCTGTGCTGCAAAAAAGTCTCTGAATGACGGGCTAAAGATAGCTTTTAGTTCAGGAACAATCATGGGATTAAGTGTTGTCGGTCTTGCTTTGCTTGACCTTGCTATATGGTATATGATACTTAACGGGTATTATGCAGCTTTTCCTGTTGGTGAAAGGATAGAATTCATCACCCAGGCAATGTTAACATTTGGTATGGGTGCTTCTTCAGTTGCTCTATTTGCAAGGCTTGGAGGAGGAATATTTACAAAGGCAGCTGATGTTGGGGCTGACCTTGTTGGTAAGGTTGAGAAAGGAATACCAGAAGATGATCCAAGAAATCCTGCAGTCATCGCTGATAATGTAGGTGATAATGTAGGTGACATCGCAGGAATGGGTGCTGACCTTTATGAGAGTTATGTAGGTTCAATAATAGCTACAATGGCTCTCGCTGTTGCAGCTGGTTTTGGTCTTAACGGTGTCATCGTACCTTTGGCAATCGCATCAGTAGGTGTATTGGCATCAATAATCGGTACTTTTTTTGTCAAGGCTAAGGGTCAAGCAACACAAAAAGTGCTCTTGAAGGCTATAAGAAAAGGTATATGGATATCTTCACTGATCGTTGTTGTGATAAGCTATTTCATAATAAAGATAACAATTGACAATGTGGGAGTTTATTATTCAATGATTATAGGACTTTTTGCAGGACTGATAATCGGTTATTCAACTGAATTATATACCTCGAGCAGCTATAAGTCAACTAAGCAGGTGGCTAAATCTGCTCATACAGGTCCTGCTACAGTTGTTATCGAAGGTATCGCGGTGGGCATGAAAAGTACACTTATTCCGATAGTCACAGTGGCTGCTGCTATATTGTTAAGTTATATGTTTTCTGGTGGTGCGCAGAATTTCAATGCTGGCATATATGGTGTTGGTATCGCTGCTGTTGGAATGCTTAGCACGTTAGGTATCACATTAGCAACAGATGCTTATGGTCCTGTAGCTGACAACGCTGGTGGTATTGCTGAGATGACAAATCAAGAGGCTAAGGTAAGGAAAAGGACAGATGCATTGGACACTTTAGGCAATACTACTGCTGCGACTGGCAAAGGTTTTGCTATTGGTTCTGCTGCTTTGACAGCTTTGGCATTGATAGTGGCTTACAAAGACCATCTACATCTATTAGGTAAAGAGATGCTGCTTGATATTCTTGATCCAAGGGTAATGGCTGGTCTGTTCTTAGGCGCAATGCTCCCTTTCCTTTTCTGTTCTTTTACATTAAAGGCAGTTGGAAGAGCAGCTTATAGCATTGTTGAAGAGGTAAGGAGACAGTTTAAGAGCATAAAAGGCCTTATGGAGGGCACAGCTAAGCCAGATTATGCAAAATGCATAGTTATTTCAACAAAAGCTGCACAGAAAGAGATGGTGCTGCCTGCTATGATAGCGATCATTGCGCCACTCTTGGTCGGTATGCTTTTAGGAGTTGAAGCAGTAGGAGGGTTACTTATAGGTGCTTTGATAACTGGCTTTACACTTGCTGTGTTCATGGCTAACTCTGGAGGCAGCTGGGATAATGCTAAAAAGTATATTGAAGAAGGGCATTTTGGCGGTAAAGGGAGTATAGACCATAAAGCAGCTGTTGTTGGTGATACTGTGGGAGACCCATTCAAGGATACTTCAGGCCCATCGCTAAACATACTTATCAAGCTTATGAGTATGGTAAGTTTGGTCTTTGCAGCCTTTGTAATATCTCATTCGCTGCTTTAGCTAAGCTTTTATATTCTTTTTAATTTTTCTTTGTTTATGACATTTGATAGTCTAAATGCTAATCAGAAAGTAGAGGTCATAGCAGCTGGTGCTGGTGCAGGATTAGTAGTTACACATATTGCTTCACACCTTACTAACCTTTCTGAAGCTTTGGATTATGACCAGCATTTCTTTTCATTAGATAATCCACTGATACAGATACCTTATAGGCTAGTTAGCGCAGGAGTAAATTGGATCGGAGGAACTGCACATATTGTGTTTAACTCTGACAGCACTCTTGAATACTATTCTCGTATGAACCAGCATTTAACTGGTCTATGTGATTCAGTGCAGCCTACACTAGAACTGATGGTACGTGCGCCTGTGGCTACTGTAATAGGAGCTGCTGCCGGAGCTGGGGTTGGCTATCTTATGGCTAAGCATTATGCTGGTAACCCACTGGCAGGCCCTAATCCTTAGAAGCCAGCTGCCCTTCACTAGAACACAATAAAACTTATATATAGGTAATTTCTGCTCATATTATTATCTGTTGGGGTGGTAATATGAAAACTTTACGAGATATTGATGTTTCTGATAAAAAGGTTATTGTTAGAGTGGACTTTAATGTTCCTCTGGAAAAGGCCGAAGGTGGCTATAAGGTTGCAGATGACACAAGGATAGTCGCTGCCATGGAGACAATAAACTTTCTGAAAGATAAGGCTTCAAAGATCATCTTGATGTCTCATTTGGGAAAACCAAAAAAAGAGATAAAGAAAGGTAAGTCAGAGGAAGAAGTAAGGAAAAAGCTGACCATGAAGCATATTTTACCTAAAGTGACTGAGATAATTGCTGAACCAGTAGGTTTTATGGAAACCCTAAAGGATGAGATGCCTACAGAAAGAATAGTGCTTCTTGAGAATCTTCGATTTGATAAGGGTGAAGAAAGCAAGGATGAAAATGAAAGGCAGGAGCTTGCTAAGCAACTTGCTGGGTTTGCTGATGTTTATGTCAATGATGCTTTTGGGACATGCCATAGAGCACATGCTTCAATAGTGGATGTGCCAAAATTGTTATCTGGAGCTGCAGGGTTTCTTCTTGAAAAAGAGATAAAGGCGCTCCAGCCGTTCATCAATCCTGGCAAGGGTTCTGTCGCAATACTTGGCGGTGCAAAGATCGAGGATAAGCTTAGCGCTATCAAGAGCCTGCTCTCAAAGTATGATAAAGTGCTGCTAGGCGGCGGTATGATCTTTACTTTTTTCAAGGCGCAGGGTTATGAGATAGGAAAGTCTTTGCTCAATAATGACATGGTTGGAGAAGCAAAAGAGCTCGCATCTAATGAGAATCTTGTTCTCCCTGTTGATATTGTAGTATCCAAGATAAAAAATCCAGATAAGAAATTGTCTGAGCTTGGCAAAGAGGATTATAGTCCACCAAAAATGGTCAGTCCAGAAGGGATCGAGCCTATGTATACTGGCCTTGATATAGGTTCTGAGACTATTGACAATTATTCTGAGATAATCGCTGAAGCTAAAAAGATATTCTGGAACGGGCCCATGGGATTATTTGAGCTGCGTGACTTTTCATATGGCACAAAAGCTATCGGAGAAGCTATAGCAGACAATAAGGGTGCGGTAAAGATAGCTGGCGGCGGAGACTCGGTACTGGCAATCAACCAGGGCGGTTATGATATACCTGTATCGACTGGAGGAGGAGCATCAATTGAACTTGTAGAGAAAGGGAATCTACCTGGGATCCAGGCTCTAGAGAACAATCCTTAGGTCTGTATTCACAAAATTTTTTATATTTTCTTCAAGGTTTTGCCTGATCTCTTCAATCTTGTTCTTGCTTACTTCTGAAGAAAGCTCTTTGATCTCGTTGTTCAGAGTTTCGATGTCTAGCTGCACTTTATCAATCTTAAGCATGAGCTCATTTAGTTTCTCCTCAACATCTGAGCTGGATAATTTTTCTTGGATCTCTTTATAAGTGGAGTATAATGTTTGATGCCTATTCTTAAAGTCAGTCAAATATTGCTTGTCAAGCTTGTTTATCTCTTCAAGGGTCCTTTCTCTTTTCTTATCTTTGAGGTCAATATTACCTTTGTATATGGCGGTCTTAAGCTTTTCCAGCATCGATAATATCTCAAGATTACTATCTCCTACTATTGCAGCAGCTGCATCTTTTTGATATTTCTCAATCAGGTCTTCATGCTCAAAGAGCTGTCTTGAGAATTTCTTAAGTGCGTGTTCAAGCACAGAGAAAGAATTTGAAAGTTGGCTGGAATGCTCTTGTATCTGCTTTTTTGTCTTATCCCGGAAGGCTTTTAGACCTTTGTATTCGTCGAACTCTTCAGAAGTTTTGAATTCATCGCATATGGTCTCAAGCTTTTGTCTCTTGTACATAAGCTGTTCCCTTTCATTTTTCTTGTTGATAAGTGAATTAGAGATGTCTTTTTGCATGTTAGTCTTGTTTTTCAGGGAAGCTATCATATCTTTTATCAGAGTGATCTTAAGGACATTGCTGTCTTCGAACTGCTTCTGGATCTCTTTTGTGATGTTATCCATATTCTTTACATTCAATGCTATATTCTTGGATTCGTGTGCAAAGAACTCCTGCAGGATATTGTATGCTCTTGCAGTTGATTTGTTCATCTCTTCAAGCTGTGAATCAAATCCTTTGGCAAACTCTACCATAGAATCAAACTCATTTCCAACATGGAGCCTGTCAAGGAAATTACGCATGTATTTTACATATGCAAGCCTGTTGCCATGCATAAAATGCTTTGCGCGCATCGGAATATTTGGGTTTCGCAGCTCTGCTTCTTCGAGAACGGTTATATTGTTGTTTGCTTTCTCTATCTCTTCATACAGCCTTAGCTTGATATCTTTCATGCCAGCCTGCAGCTTTTCTTTTACACCTGTTGCATTATTGTCAAGCCATTCATCCAGCTTATCCAGCGGTATCTCTAAAACCTGCTCTGGTTTCTTGAAAAGATTTTTGACAAATTCAAACATATGACTGAATAATGCTAGTGTCTTTAAATAATTTTATCTATTGTAATATAGAAGTAAGCTTTTTATACCCTTGTGAATGATCAGGTGAATATGAAACGTTCAAAATCAGATCTTAGGAAAAGTGCAAAGGAGCGGGTCAAGAAGATGTTCAAAGAGGCGGAACTGGCCCAGGACAAAGACACTGCTGATCTATTGGTCGAGAAAGCTAGAAGGACTGCTATGAAACACAAGCTTAAGATGCCTAGAGAGTATAAGCGCAGGTTCTGCAAGCATTGTTATTCTTATCTTATACCTGGGAAGAACTGCAGGGTAAGGACAAGAGAAGGTAAGGTAATCTATTGTTGCAAGGAATGCAAGAAGTACATGAGATTTCCTATTGATTAGCTTTTTAAAAGCCACTGGTTTTTTCTTGATTATGATTGAGCAAGTTTGTGATATTTTCAGTAGTCTTGAATTGACTCCCAATCAGGTAAATGAGGTTTTTTTAGTAGCTAATGATAGGGTGTGGAGGAAGACCCTTGATTTTGTAATATCTGTACAGCCTGACTTTCTTGATGACCTGGGCAAAGGCAGCATCGTGGAGCGGCTTTCACCTTTTGCAGGCCTTGCTGACTGGGAGGTTAAATATGGTGGAAACAGTATAGGTGTTGAAAAAGAGATGCTTGTATTAGATAGGCGTGGGGAGCTGCCAACACCATGGAGAGCTGAGCAATTAGAGTCAAGGGTGATGTGTAGGATTGTGAAATCTCGTTTTCCAGAGAGTTACTGTTATCATGATGGATCCCTTGGGGTAAATGATATAACTGAAGTCTGCACACAAGTCTGTGATAATATCGCTGACCTGTCAGATAATCTGGTCTTCCTTTATGGTCTTGTAAAGAAGGCATTAAGGCCAGGTGAACATATCGTAGCTAAAGGGTATGCAGCTGAAAGGGTTCTTGGCACCCATGTTAATCTTGGGGCTGGTTCTGCAGAGGAAGCATGTTATCTGATGAATGCATTTCGACAGCACTTGCCAGAGCTTGTTTCTTTATCACTTAATTCTGGGAGGATATACTATGAAGGCGTATGTGCTGAATTTCCTGATGTCTTGGACCTATCGATGCTTAATTATG
>JAHJBD010000001.1 GCA_018813725.1 Nanobdellota archaeon
AAGATTTTCTGGTCTCATGGCATTTTGTGAACTTCCAACAAAAATAAACTAAATACGGAGGTAGAAGAAAATGCCAAGAGGCGATGGAACAGGACCAAATGGGATGGGATCAATGACTGGAAGAGGAATGGGTTATTGCGCAGGCTATAATGCACCAGGTTTTGCCAGCGGAGGTTTCGGAAGAGGCAGGGGAATGGGTTTTGGGAGAGGCTTTAGAAGGATGGCCTTTATGCGGCAGCCTTTAGATCGGGTTGTGCCTGTGGCTCAAGCACCAGCATATGCACAGCCAACAAAAGAGCAGGAAACAATGTATCTTGAGAATGAAGCAAAGGCGATTGAAGCAGAGCAAAGTGCCCTAAAGCAAGAGCTTGAAACAGTCAAGAAAAGGCTGGATGAGCTGAAAAAGCAGAAATAGTTTTTTTAACAGCAAGGTTTATATGAGAGGAAATTTAGAAGCTTAATATGCCAAGACCAAGATTAAGAAGAAGAGTAATGTTTCAGCCAGGTGTGACCTATTTTAAACCTGCTGGCGTGCCTATGGGTATGTTAGTCGGAGTTGTATTGGCTGTAGATGAGTTTGAGGCAATAAGGCTAAAGGATTATGAAGGACATGAACAGTCAGAAGCTGCTGAAAAGATGGGCATTTCACAGCCTACTTTTCATCGTCTGATATTGTGTGCAAGAAAGAAGATTGCAGATGCGATCATTAATGGCAAATCAATAAGGATTGAAGGAGGTAATTATAAGATGGTACAAGCACAGAGGCCTGGAATGGGCAGGGAGATGGGACAAGGAAGAGGACTGGGAGCAGGTATGGGTAGCAAAAGCGGCGCTGTAGGCGGCAGGATGGGCGGACCGTTTGCTGCAGGGCCTGTAGGAAAATGCCAATGCCCTAAATGCGGCTATGAACAAGAGCATGTTAGAGGACAGCCCTGTATCAATACAAAGTGCCCAAAATGCGGATCAATGATGGTAAGGGAGAATAATCAATGAGGACATATCTTGAATGTGTACCATGCTTCCTTACGCAGGCAATTAAAGCAGCTAGGCTTTCAGGCAAAGATGAAAAGGTTACCAAAAATCTATTAAGAGATATGATGGAACTGTTTTCAAGCTCTGAACTGGACAAGAAGCCGCCCGAATATGCGCGCATGGTGTACAATAGGTTTACCATGCTGACGAAAGAAAAAGACCCTTACAAAGAGATTAAGAGAAAAGACAACATGAAAGCTCTTGAGCTGCTTCCAGAAGTCAATGAAAGGATAATAAAAGCAGATGACAAATTATTAGCAGCTGTCAAGATTGCTATTGCAGGCAATATTATGGATTATGCTGCTAATCCGGATTACAATATAACAAAAACCCTTAATCACGTTTTAAATACAGCTTTTGCAATAGATGATCTTGGCAAGTTTAAAGTAGATATCAATAAAGCAAATTCCATAGTATATCTGGCTGATAATGCCGGAGAGATCGTGTTTGACAGGCTTTTGCTTGAGAAGATAAGAGAGATTAATAGCTGCAAGATACATTTTTATGTTAAAGGCGAGCCCATCCTCAATGATGCAACTTTGGCTGATGCAAAGCTAGCCTCGATAGATAAGATAAATAACATTGAGATTAAGCATATATCAACAGGCTTTCCAAATACTGGCGCAAGAAAGGAATCTGGAGAATTTGAACAGTTTCTAAAAGCACAAAGCATGGTGATAAGCAAAGGTCAGGGCAATTATGAATCTTTAAGCGAATCTGATGCAAACATATATTTTCTTCTTATAGCAAAGTGCAGCATCCTCGCAAGGGATCTGGGAGTTAAGAAAGGGGATATAATAATAAAAAGAAATGGAGGAGATGCAAAATGAGAATAGTGATAAGTACTGACGGCAAAGACCTTAAAAGCATGGTTGACCAGAGGTTTGGAAGGTGCAGATATTTTTTGGTTGTAGAGACAGACGGCAAAGAAGTTAAAGAGGTTAAAGCGGTTGAGAACAAAGGCGCTGTGCAGGGCCATGGCGCAGGGATAGCAGCTGCACAGCAGGTCGGAGAGCTTAAGGCTGACAAGATAATAACAGGAAACCTTGGCCCCAATGCCACACAGGTGCTTGAAGAATTAGGCATTGAATCTTATCAGGGTTCTGGACAAGCACAAAAAGCGGTTGATGAGCTCATCGAAGGGAAGCTCAACAGGATCTCGCAGACAGCAGAAAGCCATGCAGGTATGGCAAAAAACACAGATAAAACAGGAGAAAGGGTATTCTTTCCCTTGCTTGAAGATA
>JAHJBD010000145.1 GCA_018813725.1 Nanobdellota archaeon
GGCTGTAGCCGATGCTAACCCGAGCGTTAGCGAGACTTTCTACTAAGCCATAATATTGAATATATTTATATATACATAAACTTAAAGTGTTAAATAATAGCAATAACTCAAACAATAAAAAGGTGAGATTATGGATAAAAGTTATTTCTTATTGGTGATCGTAATTTGCGGCATTTTTTTCATAAATGGATGCGTTCAACAAAGCGCACCAGGTTTAAACATATCTGTTGAAGAAGAATCAGCACCTGAACAGGGACTGCAGATTGTTGTTAAGGATGTTGGTTTTCCTGAAATCAAGTTCCTACAGCCTACAATAACTGAAATCCAGCTACAGGATGAAAGTAGAAAATGGACAACAATCTATAGCAACCCAGAGGGAGAAAAACTAAAACTTACCCCTGATGGAGCTGAGATTATCTTGGATACAGTCAGCCTAAAAGCTGGCACATATGTAGGGACTAGATTGAAAGTTAGCACAGTTGATGTTGACGTAGATATAAACAAGGATGGAGATAGTGAGGATGAACACGTTGAGATAATCCTAACAGAGGAAGAATTCCTGAGCCTGCCTAAAAAAGACCAACCAGCAAGGCCTTCAGCGCCACAAAAGCCAGCAGCACCTGAACAACCATCAGCACCTGATGAGCCAGATAAGCCAGCAGCACCTGATATCACAGGAGCAGATACAGTTGATACAGACAAGCCTTCAAAACCGTCTGAACCAGATCAGCCTGATCAACCTCCTGAACCTGAGCAACCACTTGAGCCAGAAGGGTCTGGAGCGCCTTATAAGATTGTAGATGGGCTTGTATACATGGGTGAATACCTGGATGAAAAGCATACTGTAACATTAAAAGATTATTTGGTCCCACATTTTGACGATAAGTTTGTCTATGGCGGCAGCGGTGGAAAGATAATATATGATTTTACACTGCACCCATTATATCCGCAAGACCAGCAGATATCAGTAGATGTTTTTATTACGCCTTAGCTGAGCAGCTGACCTAGGCAAAGTCAAGGTGTTATTACCATATTTAATAAAAAGCCATAACAACCTTTTTATACTAGCACTTTATTAGAAATGATATGAATGAAATTATCTGGATATTGGTATCAGTCATCATAGTATCTTTGATCTCAGTATTCTCAGCAATACCTTTGCTTGCAAAAAAGAAGATATCTAATAAACTGCTTGTTTTCTTGATGAGCCTTTCAGTGGGTACGCTTCTTGGCGGAGTGTTCATACACTTCATGCCTGAGATAACTGAGCACGGATACTCGATCAAGTCAGCAATGTATATTATCGCAGGTTTTGTCGTGTTCTTTTTGCTTGAAAAGTTCGTCCACTATCACCACAATAAAAAATGCGAAGAGCATGATTATGGACATGGGCATGCATACCACCTTGCACCATTGAACCTTATCGGAGACGGGATACATAATGCTCTTGATGGGCTTGTGCTTGCAGGAGCATATTTTGTTAGCATCGAGATAGGCATTGCAGCAACAATATCAGTGATATTCCATGAGATACCTCAGGAGATCGCTGACTTTGGCATACTCCTTTATTCTGGGCTATCAAGGATCAAGGCTTTGTTCTTTAATTTCTTGTCAGCGACAACTGCAATAATCGGGGCAATCATAGGAATATTCCTTGCTGGAGCGACAGAAAATTTCTCTCATTTCATCATACCCTTTGCAGCAGGAAACTTCATCTATATCGCAGCATCAAATCTTGTGCCAGAACTTCACAGGCATTGTAAGCTGATTGATACATTATTGCATCTCTTGGCGATAAGCCTGGGTGTATTTGTAATGTACCTGATAACAATAATCGGACCAGCGCACATCCACTAAGAAGCTTCCATAACTAGAACATCTTCCACTAACTTTGCGTAATCTTTTGCGCCTGTGCTTGAATTAGCATAGGAAAATATTGATTTTCCAAACTTTGGCGCTTCTTTGAGTTTAGAATTGATCCTGATAGGATAAGACAATAGCTCTGTATATTCATTCTGCATGTCATTTAATGTCTCTCTGCAGATCTTGTTTCTTTTGTCAAACAATGTAGGGATTATCTTCGTTATCTTGATATCATGATCATAGTTGTCCCTGATATGGTGGATAAAGTTTTCCATACGTTTTAGGCCGTCAAATGCAAGAAAATCTGTTGATACAGGTATGAATGCTTCTTTGCAGAACGCTAATGCATTTTGGTTGAGCAGACCAAGTGAAGGCGGGCAGTCAACAATTATAAAATCATAGCTCTGTATCTTGTTAAGCACATCCTTAAGCCTTACTACTGAATCATCCTGCCTCGAGAGGTAGAATTCAACTTTGGCCAAGTTCTCTTTTGAGGTTATTACGTCAAAATTTTTTGCAACATTGGTTATACAGCTTAACACATCTTGTTTGCCAGTCATGGCGTCGTAGATATCATATTCAGCCTTAAGTTTTAAGGCAGTGTCGACATTTCCCTGAGGGTCAAGATCTATAAGCAATACCCGTTTATCATGCCTTGACAGTCCTGCTGCAAGATTGATCGCTGTCGTTGTCTTTCCGACGCCACCTTTTTGGTTTATGATACATATTGACCTGAATAATTTTCCTTCTTCCATTGTAATGCCTCCGTTTTTAATAAGAAGGGTTTAGAATTCATATTTAAGCTTACTAGGTAGTAAAATAGATATGTTTTAGAAGTAAAATAACTAATTTCAATCCTAGAAACTAAAAGTCTTCGCTGTCCTCAGGTGATTCAGGTGCTTTTGGTATCTCCTGATTAGGTGATTCTTCCTGGACTTTTTTTGCTGGCTTTTTAGGCTTTTCTTCAACTTCTTCCTGTGATTCAGAATCATCTGCATCTTCTGCAGTCTCAGGTTTTGCTTCAGGTTCTTTAATTCCATTTAATAGTTTCTCAGCTGCTTCAGCTTTCTTGCCTTGAACCAGTTCCATAGCTCTGATTTCACAGATCTTTAATGGATAAGTCTTGTTAAGCTTTGTCTTAAGATCTCTCTGGATGTTCTTTGAGACTATGTCATCTACTAACTTAGAGTAATCACCTTTTTTAACTACGCTGCGCAGGCTCAGTTCAACCTGTTTTACAAGGCCTTTCAAAGCAGAACCTTTTGTCATTGATCTTGTGATTATAAGCGGTTTAAGCCTGACAATCTTGTTATCGCTGGTCTTGCAGACAAAAGAATGGTCGATCTTATCTTTGCCTCTTCTTGCAAGTCTCTTGATCGATGCAGGGATGATTGTTATACCGGTAACAGATGCATATGCAGCGCCTTCCTTAATCTCGTCAACAACAAATTTGATGATAGTATTTTGTTTTTTAGGATCATTTGTGACAGTCATCAGATTAAGAGAAATCGCTTTTCCTTTTACAGAATCTGCGTCAAATACATAAGTCTGACCCAAAACCCTATTTCCAAATGATTTAGGGCCCATAATTGGAAGCCATCTTTTTTTCTTAACTTTTGCTCCTGCCATTTTAATCTGTGAATTATCAACCGTTTATAAATATTACTGTCTAGACATCTAAATTAACTACATCTTTGGCGTGCTGCTGGATAAATTCTCTTCTTGCATCCACCTGGTCGCCCATCAAGATAGTGAAGGTGTTATCTGCTTCTACTGCGTCCTCTATGGTCACTTGCAGCAGAGTACGCTTTTCAGGGTTCATTGTTGTCTCCCACAGCTGTGGAGGGTTCATCTCTCCTAATCCTTTGTATCTTTGGATGTTGATGCCATCCTTTCCTATCTCTTCCAATAAGGTATTCAACTTTTCATCATTGTACAGATAAGTCTCTTTGTTGCCTTTTTTTACCCTGTATAAAGGAGGCTGTGCGATATAGACATATCCAGCTTCAATCACTGGTTTTAGGTATCTGTAAAAGAATGTCAACAGCAGTGTCCTGATATGGCTTCCGTCAACATCTGCGTCTGTGGTGATTATCACCTTATGATACCTGATCTTGGAGAGATTAAACTCATCACCGATATTAGTCCCTATGGCAGTGATAAGAGCAGTAATCTCATTATTGCTGAATATTTTGCTTAATCTTGCCTTTTCAACATTAAGTATCTTTCCTTTCAAGGGAAGGATAGCCTGGAATGCCCTGTCCCTGCCTGATTTGCACGAACCGCCAGCTGAGTCTCCCTCAACAATAAAAAGCTCGGATTTGGCAGGATCTCTCTCCTGGCAGTCTGCCAGTTTTCCTGGAAGCGAACCATGGTTAAGCACGCCTTTCCGCCTAGTCAGCTCTCTTGCCTTTCTTGCAGCTTCTCTTGCCCTTGCAGCTGTCACTGCTTTATCAACAATGGATCTTGCGATGCTGGGGTTTTCGTCCAGGAAAGCTCCAAATTTCTCATTGACTATGCTGCTTACTATTCCCTTTACTTCTGAATTGCCTAATTTTGTCTTTGTCTGTCCTTCAAATTGAGGTTCAGGCAATTTGATAGATATAACTGCTGAAAGGCCTTCACGAACGTCATCGCTTGTCAATTTTGCATCAGCTGATATGTTAGTCTCTGCATAAGAATTAAGGCACCTTGTCAGTGCTGTCTTGAAACCTATAAGGTGTGTACCGCCTTCTTCTGTGTTGATGTCGTTGGCAAAAGAGAACACATTCTCCTGATATCCGTCATTGTACTGAAGAGCGACCTCAACCATGATATTATCTTTTTCTTTCTCGATATAGATAGGTGGATGAAGCTTATTCTTGTTTTGGTTAAGAAATTCAACAAAGCTGATTATACCGCCTTCATACTCAAACTCGTGCTTCTTGCTTGTGATCTGGTCCTCGATAGTTATCCTAACGCCTTTGTTAAGGAACGCCAGCTCTCGAAGCCTTACTGAAAGCGTATCAAAATGAAATTCTGTTGTCTCAAATATCTGTTCGTCTGGCATAAAAGTTATCTTTGTGCCGGTCTCAGTTGTGTCACCTATTATCTGCATGTCACCTACAGGATTCCCCCTTTCAAAACGCTGGGTATGGATCTTGCCGTCTCTTTTTACTTCTGCTATAAGAAATTTGGAAAGAGCATTTGTGACTGAGATACCTACACCATGGAGGCCTCCAGAGACCTTATAGGCGCTTTTCTCAAACTTCCCGCCTGCATGAAGCTGAGTCATCACAACTGTCAGTGCTGAGATGCCAAGTGTTGGGTGGAGATCTGTCGGGATACCCCTACCATCATCAGTAACAGTAACTGAACCGTCCTTATTGATAACAACAGTGATATTCTTGCAATAGCCAGCCATAGCTTCATCTATCGAGTTGTCTACAACTTCATAGACAAGATGATGAAGGCCCCTAAGACTAGTTGAACCGATATACATGCCAGGCCTTTTTCTTACTGCGGATAGACCAGTAAGCACCTGAATATCCTTTGCTCCGTATGAGTTTTCTGCCATATTCTTCCCACTAATTTTGTTTGTTTTTTAAATCTTAAAAGATTGTGTTTTATCGTCGAGGATTTAGTGTTTTCTCTAACCAAATTGGATGGGGCATTATTTATAAATGTTTCGGTGATATGCTGGTAGATTTTTAGCAAGATTTATATAGTATAATGACGAGAAATAATATATGGATAGAGGATTTAAACGACTGCATCAAAGCATCAAAAAGAGAAAAACAGGGTATATAGTGGCCTTAGTGTTATCATGTGTTGTGCTTATGCTCTTCTCGCTGATATTAGTGCTTGGCACTACGTTCTTTCCAACTGATGATTCAATTGTGCTGCCTGTGCTTGCCTTAGGGTGTGTGGTGATAGGAGGGATGTCAGTGCATTTTATACGAAATATAACGCAGACTACTAAAGGAATCGTTTGGGCTGGATGTGTTGCCTTTATTCCAGCGATATTGATATCAGTGTATCTTAGTGTTGTTGATAGATTGGCCCATTTATCAATGGAGAAAGGTATTGCGCCAAGACTGTTTACCGGTGGACCTAATGGGCTTGTTACCGGCCTTATCATCATCGTATTTTATAATGTGTTTATCATTGCAACAATATTTCGCCATAAGAAAAGGAATGACAGAGAGCTATTACCTTACCTAGCAGGATTGATCGTGTTCTTGATATTGTATTTTGCTGTTCCTGGCATGTTTATCTAGATTATATCTGGCTTATATAAGTTATAGAGATTATGCTTTTAATCATATAATCCACCCATCCTGTCATGGGAGCAAGTACAACAGTTAGGACGTATAATCCAAAGTATATGGCAAGGAGCACAACTGCCAAGGAAGTTGCAGGTGCAACATTAGAAACTTTGGTCGAGGCAGGAAAGCAAGCACTTCATGCAGCTAATCCTCTAAGAGATATTAAAAACACTTATGTTGCTGCAAAAAACCTTGTAAAGGAAAGGCCAACCTGGGAAAAATATAAAGAAAACCTAAAGCAAGGTAAATTCTTAGGTGAGGGTAACCTTGCAACACTATTATTCAATACTGGCATGGTAGCCACAGGAATGTATGTACCGTTGCTCGTGACAAGAGCTGCTATCGGTGCTGGCGCATACCTTGGAAAAGAGGCAATAAGCCATGATAAGACAAGAGGTACTATTGCTGATGTTGTGGATAAGCTATCTTGTGTTCCTGCAGCTGTAGGAGCATGTGTAGGTGTGCCTTATGCAGAGACAAGAAAGGCTTTGTCAAAATATAACACCAATAATGCGCTTAAAAAACTTCATGATGATGATTATTTCAAGCAGAAAGTATTTCCAGTAGCTCTTGAAGCTGCTATCGGGCTTAAAGGATATGGGACGCTTGTGGGAGCGAAATACGGGGCAAAGATAGGAGGAAAGCTTGCTGAGAAAGTTCACGAGAATTCTAGATGGAAAGGTGCAAGGTACATAGCAGATAAAGTTGGCAAAGGGCTTGGCATTGCAAGCAATTTCTTTGGAGATGTTTTATCAGCACTTGTGTTCAAGCATGGTGTAC
>JAHJBD010000146.1 GCA_018813725.1 Nanobdellota archaeon
ACAAATTTATCTGGTTCCCAACCTTTGCTTGTTACATCCATCTTAATAACTTGATATTCTCCATCAAATGCCACTGCATTTCCACTGATACCAACATCTGATGTTGACACAGACGCAAACAGTGATGAGGTATCATAACCAGTACCAGTCAAGGCTAGTCCACGATTAAGCATTATCAAGCCCAAGATGATAACCACTACGCCCGATGCCTTTAATATCCTGTGTGTGGCTCTTTTTGATATGAAGCTAGTCAAAAAACCAAAACTTATCATAACTGGCAATGTACCTAAAGCAAAAACAAAAAGAAGTTTTGCACCTTCTATCCAGCTTCCGGTACCTGCTGCCATTATATATATTGCCTGGAGTGGGCCGCATGCGATCATAAGGCCATTCAAAAGTCCGATAACAAGCGGACTCTTGCTCTCAGTTGACTTTTTGCCAACCATGTTATTTAATGATTTTGGTGACCTTAACCTAAACCTCCTGAACCATGGCATAAAACCAAGCATGTTCAGACCGAACAACACAAGGAACAAGCCAGCCAATATGCCAGCAACTCCTCTTATCATCGGCGTGAATGTGATTATTGAGCCTATCAACCCAAATATCGCTCCGATAACTGTATAAGATATAACTTTACCTAGCCCGTAATTAAAGTGTGACTTATATGGTTTTTTGCCTTTCTGTGCGTCATTTGCTGTATAGCTGACTACAAATCCGCCGCACATGCCTACACAATGAAATCCTGTCAAAAGCCCAACTGCGAAAAGCAGGCCATAGCCCATGTTCTGGCTGATCTGTGGTATTGCAAACCCGTCAGTAAGGTGAAATAAGAAATATCCTACTACAAATAGTCCAGCTATACCTAAGATTGTGCCTATTAAGCGCTTGTCGACTGTAAGGTATTCTTCATTATGTTTCTTATTCTGGTGATGATCAATTTCTTCGCAATCATAACCTTTCTCGTTTATTGCAGTTTTAATAGTATCAATCCTAACCTTATTCTCATCATATTCAATTACAGCTGTTTCTTTTGCATAATCTGCTTTGATGCTGATTACACCTTCAACTTTTTGAGCTGCACGCTCAATAAGTGTCTCGCAGCTGTTGCAATGCATGCCTTTAACTTTAAGTTTTGCAGTTTTCATCTTGACTTTTCCACCTTGTATCCTTCTTTCTCAATTGTTTTTGCAATCTTTTCTGCTGAAACCTTTGCAGCATCAAAATCAACATCAACAATACTATCTTTAAACGATGCTTTAACCTTCTTTACTCCATCAATATCCATAAGCGCATCTTTAACAAGCATCTCGCAGCTTGTGCAATGCATACCTTTTGTCTTGAATCTCATCTTGACACCTCGAATTTTTATTTGATAAGTAAGTATAAATCAGAAACAGCTTATATATTAGGTTGTGAAACTAGTTTCACTTGGCTATTATGACGTTGGTCATGCCTCTTCGCTTGCGGTCGATTAGCTGCCTTCCTTCAAGCTTGTCTAAAACTCTTGAGACCTTGACCTTTGTAAAGCCAGTATCTTTGATTATATCAGACTGATATACTGAGCCATCGTTCCTTATTACTATATCCATCACTTGCTTTTCTTCGCCTTCAAGGTCAGCTGCAATCTTGTTTGCTATCTTTTGCGGCTCTTTCTTATCTTGCTCATCTTTCATAAAGTAGAATAATCCTCCGAGTATTGCAAGTACTACCATAGAACCATAGCTTATGGCTTTCTGGACACCCAAGGTTGCATACATAGGACACTCTGCACCATGGGTGCAGGTTGTGTTCACGATAGATTCCAGAGCATTGTTGAAAGAGATAACAATGAATAGTATGAATATTGCAATTCCGATTATAAGTAATCCAACGTGCTTATTTCTCATTTTTCTTCCTGTAGTCTTCTATCGCCTTATGGAGCGCGTCTGCTGCTAGATTTGAGCAGTGGACTTTTGCTGGAGGAAGGCCATCTAGCGCTTCCTTTACATTATCCCTTGTCAACTTCATAGCTTCATCCAAAGTTTTTCCTTTTGCAAGGTCAGTTATCATGCTTGATGTTGCTATTGCTGCAACACAGCCAAAGGTCTTCACACCTATATCCTTGATTATCTCTTCACCTTTGCTATTCTTTTCTACTTTTATATAGCACCACATAACATCACCGCAAGTAGGATTCCCAATCTTACCTATACCGTCTGCACCTTGAATTTCCTTTAG
>JAHJBD010000147.1 GCA_018813725.1 Nanobdellota archaeon
GACTAATGTAACTAAAGCAAAACCCATTTTTGAAGGACATCATCAGCCAAATTTACCTGCAGATTTGGGTTTTTATGATTTAAGAGTTCCTGAAGTTCGTGAAGAGCAAGCTAGATTAGCAAAAGAACATAATATTGAAGGATTTTGTTATTGGCATTATTGGTTTGGTAATGGGAAAAGGATCTTAGAAAGACCATTTAATGAAGTTCTTAAATCAGGTAAACCTTATTTTCCTTTTTGCCTTGGTTGGGCAAATCAATCCTGGACAGGAATCTGGCATGGGTTAGATGATGAGATTTTGATAAAACAAGAGTATGGTGGACTAGAAGATTACCAAATGCATTTTAATTCTGTTCTTGGTGCTTTTAAGGATAAAAGATATATTACTATTGATGATAAAAAGCTATTCTTAATTTTTAATCCTTCAAATATTCCAAAATTAAACTTATTTATAGACACGTGGCGAAGGATGGCTAAAAAAGAAGGCTTTGACATATTTTTTATGAGCTGTGAATCTAGAAAAAGTTTATTGGGTTGTGGTTTTGATGGGATGATGGACATTTCTTTATTAAATACAGTTATTAATGTACCTTCAATAAGTACTATTTCGAGATGTTTTAGAGTTGTAGATTATTCAGATGTTATTGGGAAAAATTTCAATAATCCATTACAAAAATATGAATATCCTGTTGTAATTCCAAATTGGGATAATACCCCGAGATCAGGAAACAAAGGGGTAGTGATGCATAACTCTAATCCAGGACTATTTAAGAAGATGTTAAAAAAGGCCATTAAACTTATTAAATCAAGAGATTCGGAACTCAGGTTAATTTTTATAAAATCTTGGAATGAATGGGCTGAAGGCAATTACCTTGAGCCAGACCAAAGGTGGGGAAGAGCATATTTAGAGGTTTTGAAGGAAGAATTAATAGGTACAGAAAAATGAGCAAAAGGTGTATAATTATACTTGGAATGCACAGAAGCGGAACCTCTTGTATGGCAGGAGCTCTAAGAATCTGTGGGTTAGATTTTGGTGATAATCTGACCGGAGCATCTTTTTGGAATCCTAAAGGGGAATTTGAGCATAGGGAGATCAATCGGGTTGATGTTGAAATATTGAAGCATTTGAATTCTAGCTGGGATGATATTAAACCACTACCAGATAATTGGCATAAATCTGAGAATATGATTGACTTTAAGGCAAGAATTCAGCAAATAATATCAACTGATTTTAAGGAACAGGATATTTTTGCGATTAAAGAACCAAGGATCTCAATATTATTACCACTATATCTGGAGGTTTTTGAAGCTATAGGGATTGATCCTAATTTTATTATATTGGAGAGAAAGGAAATAGATATAATCAATTCTTTAAAAAAAAGGTACGAGAAAAATATGCAAAACAAAAACCCACATACATTCTTAGCTATACATCTTTCTGATGAGAAATATTCAATACTGATTAAGAAATATTTGGATAGCATAGATAAGTTTACCAAAGAAAAGCAAAAAGTCTACGTCGCATTTGAAGATTTGATTAACAGGCCAGAGCAAGTATTAAGAACTATCGATAATATATTAAAGATTAGATTGGCAGAATATCATAAGGTTAGGGATGATATTTTGGAGTTTATTAACCTCAAGAAGGTATGGTAAAATGCAAAACGATGCATTATTTTTTCACAAGCCGCACGGATCACCTGATGAAGGTATGACACCTGAGATTATTAAGAGATTCGAACACCTATGCAAGGATTTTTTTGATAAAAAGCCTGAGAAACTGACAATTAAAGATGTCACTTTCATTACCTATAACAACTCAGGAAAGAAATCTCTGATTGAAAGATGCTATGACCACTGGGGTATTACCAACTACTTTGTATTAGCTAAAGATTACAAACCTTGGGATTGGATGGGTAAGGTTAAACCTTTCTTGGATTTCCTAACCGAAGGTAAATGCAAAACAGAGCTTATTGTAGCCACTGACGCAAATGATGTATTAATTAAAAATAATCCAAATAGGATCATTGAGTCCTTTAAGAGCTACCAATGCCAACTGCTTTTTTGCAATACAAATTCAAATTGGCCGCCTAATAAAGAATTAAATGAATTCGAGAAGTCTAAATACCCAGGATCAAGATACCATAATCATTTGAGTGCCGGTGCCTTAATGGGTACTTCAGATTTTATCCAAGAGATGCTAGAAAGTATAATCAAAATGCATAAATCAGGTTATTCTATGTTTATACATAAAGGAAAATTTGATGATCAATTGGCATGGAGACACTTACATAAACAGTATTATCCCAAGATAAAAATTGATTCCAGATGTAAAATATTTGCCAGATTTGATGAGTTTTTGGAGATAAGCTAAAATGGAATTTAGCGCAAAGGAGATGATAGTTGAAAGAGATATAATTCATGTTTCTGGAAAAAGTAAATTGGACACCAGTTCTTCGGAGGTAAATGTAATCTGCCTTGTAAAAGATGGTGGCGATTATATAAAACCATTTATTGATTATTATTTCACAATAGGGACCAAGCATGTAGTTTTATTGGACAACAATTCCCAGGATAATTCTCTCACTGGATTTCAATCTGACCCAAGAATTAGTATATTTCAATGCAATTTGCCATTTAAAGAATTTGAATGCGAAATGAGGAGCTACTTGATAAAGACATTATGCAAAAATAGGTGGTGTTTAAATGTTGATATTGATGAGTATTTTGATTATCCTCACTCTAATAAGGTCTCACTTAACAATCTCATCGAGTATTTGAAAAATAACTCATACTCTGCTGTTGTTGCAAATATGCTAGATATGTTCTCGGAGAGAGGGTTAGAATCAATTAAAGGGAGTGAATCAGTCAAGGCAAGATTTAATCACTATGATTTAACAAATCTTGAAAAGATTGATTATCAAAATAACGGATATTTTGCGCAGCATTTCTCAAAATTTTATGGCCACAATGCAGTATCAAATAAGAATATTCAATTTATTCTGGGAGGTATTAGGAAAACTATCTTCAAAGGTGGAAAATTTCTCCTCACAAAGCATCCATTAATATTCATTGACGATAAGATCCAGCCAGTTTCGCACCCTCATTTTGTGAACAATGCTCGTTTAGCTGATTTTAGCGCCGTTCTTTTTCATTACAAATTTGTGAAAGGATTTAAAGAAAAGATCAATATGATAATCAATAATAGGGACGTGCCAAATATTTCAGAGTATGAACTGTATCATAAGCTTTTTGCTTCAGATAGCAAATTCGAATTCAAGCAAGATTCATCAAAGAGGTTAAATGATGATACACAACTAATTGAAGAAGGGTTTTTGATTACATCAGACGAATATGAAAGGTTTTGTAAGATAATAAATAAAAAAGGATTGTAAATCAGGATATGTTAATGAACGATGAACTGGCTTTCTGATTATCTATAAGCCTGCCTGTCCTCAACCTAAGTGTAGAGGTATTGTAGCTCACCATATTAGTCTCAAATACTTAGGGATTATATAATTTTGGTCCAGACTGTGACAATGGTCACAATTCAAGCTTTAAAATGGATGTGACAGCTTTGTAGATATTGACACAAATATGAACATAACAAAGAAGCCCCCAGCACGCTAATAAAGCCTAACTGATTAATTTTATCGAAATATTATCAGCCATCCAAAATGTATTTATTTTGGGAAAAAAGCAAGATATATAAATCACTAAATATTTAACTGAATGATGGAAAATATCAAAGAATACAAATGGTTAGGCAAAGTAAAATCGCAATTTCTAGCATGTTCTTCAGATAAAGAGGTTAGATTCAGAGCATCATCTGGAGGTTTTTGTAAGTCTTTTTTAGTGTTTTTGATAGAAAACAAGATTGTTGACAAAGTTATTATTACTAGAACAGGACCTCCTGAAAATCCTTTGCAACCAGAAACAATTATCACTAATAATAAATCAGAAATTCTTTCTTCTAGGACCAATTCTGTTTATGCACCTACTTCACCATTAGATTGTGTGAAATATTTGTCTAATAACGAAAAATATGCTATTGTAGGCCTAGGGTGCCATATTAAAGCCTTAGACAGATTGCAAAAGAAAGGCATTGCTAAGAACATTATCCTGAAGATTGGTTTATTTTGTAATCATACGCCTAATATTAAGTTTACAATGGATATTATTCGTAGATTAGGGATTAAAGAACGTGAAATAAGGAAAATTGAATACAGAGGAAACGGTTGGCCAGGCCAGTTTACTGCTTATCTAAAAGATGGAAGGTCACACTTGTCTATATCTGATTATTGGATTAACGATCTCAACAATGGACCACACAAATGCAAGGCTTGCTCAGAACTTTCTGAAAAAGCAAATATTGTTGTAGCTGATCCTTGGGGTCTTGGTCTTGAGAAAGAAGACAAATTAGGCCAAACGCTTGTAATATGCAGGGATAAGTTATCTGAATCTCTGGTATTTGAATCCTATTCTCAAGGGCATATAGATTTGAGAAAGATTCCCTATACTGACTGTATAAAATCCCAATTTGATCACATATCTAAGAAAAAAAGGATTGCACATGAAAAACAAGATTGAAATTTTAACATGGTACTGGATACCTGACCTTGAGAATAAAACCCAACTCAATTTTGGAGAGCACATTACACCAATTCTATTGGAAAAGTTTGGTTATATGCCAATAGCATACCAAGATGCTGAATCTAAAGGTAACCTGAAAAAGTACAAGGAGTGCATTTTTGTCATAGGATCAGAGTTCCACAAGGCAAAAATTGATCAGATTGAGATTGACCGGATTCTAATATGGGGACAGGGCAAAGGTAGAGTGGGTGACAAGTTTGAACTTAGACTAAATGACACACCATACTCAGAAAGGATTAAAGTTTTTGCAGTGCGGGGGCCACACACAATAAGGCAATTATTCCTTAAGAAATCCACTCCTACAGGTGATCCAGGATTTCTGATGCCCATTTTTTTTCAATTAACAAGGATACCTTCTAAAGATGTTTTATACGCACCTAACCATTCCAATAGGATTGATATTGACAGGAAGGTTAAAGAGATAGGAGCCAACTGCTTTTTTGATGTTATTATCCATAAAAAGTTTTACTGGACAGAACTAAAAAAGCTTGTGAATGCAAAATTTGTCTTAACTAATTCTATGCATGTAGCCATTATTCGCCATGCTTACCGTGCACCATGGGCATTATGCCTTCCAAAAGGTGACATTCTTGATATGCCTGATAAGTGGAAGGATGTAATGGAATTCCTAGGGATAGAACATCAATTCAAAGTTGTTAAGAATATGCAGGAAGGCTTATCGTGGTGGAATGAAGTAAAATCACAGCCAATTCCAAGTATGTTACCTATGCTTAATGCATTCCCATATAAAATAATTAATAAAGAGGCATTAGAGATCATAGAAAAGTATAAAAAAACATTTGAGTGATTAATTTATTGTTATGCATTGTACACCCAGTATAGTGGAAGTCCCTTTTAGAGGATAATTAGTTAACATATTTTCTTAGGTTGATAATCTTTTATTCATGGATTAATAGCCAATGACAAATAGAATGTGCAATAATTATTTCTGATTATAATATAACAAGTTTTTTATCCAGGATTCACAACCCCATAAACTTTTTGTTAATTATCTCACAACAAACCAACCATTCAACAGATTCTCCTTATTATATTTTAGAACCTCTTTGGTATGATAATCATATACGTTCTTACCAGCAAATTTGACAACAGCATGCGCTGCAGCTGTATCCCATTCCATTGTAGGTGCCAACCGTGGATACATGTCAGCAGTGCCATCAGCAACCAAACACAGCTTTAGTGCAGAGCCAGAAGTGATCATCTCAACTTCCTTATCCTTCTTCAGTTCATTAACCAGATCCTGTGTCTCCTTTGAGAAATGTGACCTGCTAACAACCAACACCAGCTTATCAGAAGGTTTTTTTGCACATATCCTAAAAGGTGGACCATCACCTTCCTGCTTAAAACTCCCCTCCTCATCGCCATAATAAAGTAAATTCTTAGCAGGAGCATAAACTACCCCCAAGACAGGCAAACCATCCTTCACCAACCCAATATTGACAGTGAACTCCCCATTCCGTTTAACAAACTCTTTAGTTCCATCAAGTGGATCAACCAGCCATATACAGTGCCAATCCTTACGGACAGAATACGGCTCATCTTCCTTTTCCTCGCTAAGTATAGGGATTGAAGGATATGAATGCTTTAAACTGGCAATGATCATCCTTTCAGACGCAAGGTCTGCTTCAGTCAAAGGAGATTTATCCGCCTTAATTTCAACAGAGAAATCCTCTGAATATATCTTCATGACTGCATCGCCAGCTTTCTTGGCAATCTCAATGATTTTTTGAATATCTATTTTCATAATCTATCCTCATTGCAATTTACATAAATAATCATAAACCCTACTAACACACTCTTCAACACTTAACCTGTCGCTATCCACAACAATCTCAGCATTAAGAGGTTCTTCATAAGGTGCAGAAACACCTGTAAAATCTGGAATCTCACCATTTCTAGCTTTCACATATAGCCCTTTAGGATCCCTTTTCTCACACTCATCAATTGAGCACTTAACAAAAACCTCAATAAAATGTTTACCAAGTAAAGACCTGACCTTATCCCTGTCCTTCTTATACGGAGAGATAAAAGACACAATAGTAATTACCGCAGCATCAACAAACAGTCTGCCAACTTCACCGATGCGCCTGATATTCTCCTCCCTATCAGCTGCACCAAACCCAAGGTCTGAATTAAGCCCATGACGGATATTATCCCCATCAAGGATATAACAAAGCTTACCTTCAGCCATCAGCTTTTTCTGCAACCCAGAAGCGATAGTGGACTTACCGCTCCCACTTAACCCAGTAAACCACAAAAGAACAGCCTTCTGGCCCAATAATTTCTCCCTACCCTTTTTCCCAATCCCATGATCATGCCAGGTTATGTTCATGTCAATACCCTAATTCTGCCTTTAGCCATTTGGTTGATCGACCCACAATACGCTCCTGCTCTTCATCCAATTTAAATCCATTGCGTACCGATCCGATGCTAATATCTAGTATGGACCTCTGCTTATCCGTAAGGTCGAAGCCTAACCAAGTAAAAAGATTACCTAAAGATGATGGACTACTTTGGACCATATCTTCCAACTTGACAAAGTAACAGTTATCAGGTACCCTCTTGCAAAATTGGAGCATATTGTTATGGATGCTTATCCATCGGCTTAACGCTTCATCAAAAGGCAATTTACAGGCAATCATCTGGCTTATGATCACGTCAGTTGGATTTCTGGTTATGAAGATAAACCTTGCTTTTGGAAAAAGATTGATGATCATATCTCCAACCCTATCACCGTAGAAATACCTAACCTCCTTAAAACCCCATATCCCATGGTTAACCAAACAAGCTGGCATAAAGAAATTTTTTAAAGATTTACGAAAGATATCCTTGAAATCATCCTTATTGAACCAATTGGCCCACGCACTCCAGAAGTGTGGATCTTTCAGCTGCCTATAGAGATTTTCAGGAGTATTCGATGTTTGCTCACCTCCCCAAAGACAGCTTTCTACATCATTGTTATTGATTACACTAAAATATCCTTGTGCCATATGGCCAAGAAACCCCCCATGCTCTCCAGATATCATCACATTATCAACGCTATTTAATATCCGTTGCAGCAATGTACTCCCACATCTTCCTACGCCAAAAATAAATATTGGTTGTTCTTCCTCCATCTCACACACCAAACATTACATTCTTTATCTTAAGTAATTCAAGTATCTTATCAACATTATCTTTGCTGTCATGCTCTAACCTAAGGTCAATAAGCTCATCTGAAAGCTGGTTCTTGCCAACATTAACAATTATCATCATATCTTTAGAAGTGATGGTCTGAAGCAGTAAAAGCTCATCAGAAGTCAAGTCAGAGGCAGTGGCAATCACGATAAGCCCTGCATCGATCATCAGATGCCCAACCTCTCCAAGACGCCTGATATGCTCTTCTCTCTCTGCCTTATCAATATCAGCATCTAAGCCCCTAAGTAGGTTACCTATGATAAGAGAATAGACCTTCCTGCCCTGCTCAAAGAGCTTTCTTTCAAGCTTTCTTGCAATATCCTTCTTGTCTATCACAGAAGGCCCAGTTATCAATATAAGCTTAGGCACTTGTCCATAGTTGGTCATCCTCTCTTTAAGTGATATTCCGCTGGAATACCACTTTTCTTCCCTAAGATAAACCTGTTCTCTTACAAAAGCTTGCTTATCCTCAAGATACTCACTGATTATACCGCCGCCAGCAATATCATAATCATCAACTATCACAAACCTGCCCATCGCACCGCCAGAAATGTCAAATGCAACTGGCCCGCTTAGCCTTAGAACACATTCAGCAACCTCATGCCTTTCAACAGCATTTTTCTGTTCTGTAATAAGGTTGGATGCATTCAGCACATTTACAATCTCAGAAAGATGCATCATTGTCTTAGCAGTCCCGATCTTTAACTTATACTCTTTATCTTTCTCAAGCGGACTTTTTCCCATCCAGAATATCTTGGCCTTGAATAGTGAGCTTATATAAGGTAATCCCTTAGATGAGCACATCACATCTCCTCTGTTGATATATATCTGCTCTTCCAAAGTTACTGCTATAGATTGTCCAGCCACTGCTTTGGTAATCCCAGATTTATTGAACTCTTCGATACTCTTGATCCGAGATTTCTTATTGCTAGGCATAAAAACAACATCATCTCCAACATTCACAGTTCCTGCCTCGATCCTTCCTGCAACAAGCCTCCTATCATCTCCTTTTGTAAACTTATAAACATCCTGCACAGGCATCCGCAAAGCTTGATCAGAGACTTCCTTCTCTTTCTCAAAATTATCAAGCGCAGCCAATATGCTGTTCCCCTTAAACCAAGGGATATTGACAGAACCTGACACAATATTGTCACCCAGTAAGCCAGAGACTGGAATAAATTCCCTGGCAGTAACTTTTATTTCACCTAAAAACTTTGAATACTCCTCTTTTATCCTTTCAAACACTGCCTTATCATAGCCCACAAGATCCATCTTGTTTACCGCAACAACCACCTGTTTTACCCCGAGCATAGACAAGAGATAACCATGCCTTCTAGAATTCTCTTTAACACCTTCTTTTGCATCGATAACCAATAAGGCGGCTTCAGCACGCGCAGCCCCAGATATCATATTTTTAAGAAACTCTATATGTCCAGGTGCATCAATTATGATATAATCCCGTTTCTTGCTCTTGAAAAAACACCTGGCACTATCAATAGTTATACCCTGGCTTTGCTCATCCTTCAGAGCATCAAGAAGAAACGCATACTCAAACACTTTAGATTCACGTTCACACCGTGCCTTTACAGCCTCAAGCTTTCCTTCTGGAAGCGAATGAGTATCAGCAAGCAACCTACCTACTACCGTGCTCTTGCCATGGTCCACATGGCCTACAATCACAATATTCATCAGTTCAATATTATTCATTCAGACTTTTTCACCCATGTTTCTTCTGATAGGTCCCATGCCTCACAAATATCTGGAGCATATTCTTTCATTCTCTCAACATCCTGTCTTATTGGACCTATAACATTAAGATAATTCTCTTTGGATAATTTCAGATCTTCTTTTGAAAAACCATTGCGATTAGTTGATTGATGATGCACCTTAAATTCTATCTTGCAATTTGGGTAATCCACACCTAAAAAATTAAAGACCTCTTCAAATACCTTCTTAGGGCTTTTAATTAGGGCTTCAAATAGGATTATTTTAAAACTTTCCTTATCAAAATATTTAAGATAATGTTCCAGCTGATAATAATACAAGCTAGTTAGCAGATAATCCCTTTTTACACTGAGTTCCTTGTTTAGAGGGGATTTCGTATAACCCCTTTTTATACAATGCAGATAATGAGATACCATCCTTGATAAAGGATTTCTGATACAGTAGATTAATTTCATTTTGGGATTTGCTTCAAATATTTTTTTAGGTATATCAAAAGACCTACTCATATCTGTGATAGTGTAATAAGTGCTTGATTCTCCAAAAATTCTCTCCCCATGATATTCAGACAAAACACACTTTTGTATCAGTTGTTCCCTTGAATTAAGATTAAGATTAAAGAACTTTGAGAAATACTTTTGCATATGGTCAAAAGGTAGAAATAAACCAGGTTCCTTTATTGGACTTGACATATAGATCTCAGGATGTGTTTTTAGATATTCATGCATACTCGTTGTTCCTGACTTTTGAGCCCCAATAATCAGAAAATCTGGCACTTTTTCAGTTGTAATCTTATTTTCCATCTTACATATACCCGCCGCGCCGCAAAGTCTCAAGACCGCCGCCATCTTCTTTATCTTGGTCCCTGCCGCTTCTTTCAGCAATGTTAGCAAACTTACCAGACTCGAGCTCCTTGATAATATCTTTAACATTCTTAGCAGTAGATTCCACTGGCTTAGTGCATGGATAACAACCAAGGCTCCTATACCTTTTCCCATCACCTTGATCATAATACAAGCTAACAGTAGGTATCTTTTCTCTTTCAATATATTTCCATATGTCTAGCTCTGTCCAATCAAGCAAAGGATGTACACGAATATGCACACCTGGTGGAAAATCTGTCTTAAACTGGTTCCAAAGCTCAGGAGGCTGGTCCCCAACATCCCAATCATTATTCTTGTCACGAGGCGAGAAATACCTCTCTTTAGACCTAGAACCTTCTTCATCAGCACGGACACCAACTATTACCCCAGTATAGGGCTCAATATTATTATCTACCTCATACTTACCACTTGAATGATTCAGCCGATACCTTGGCCATTCACCAGAAAGCGTATTTCGCAAAGCCTTGGTCTTCAATAGTTTACAGCAAGCAATCCTATCAACTTTACCATCAGGAAAAGTCTGTTTGGCATCTATAGCTCCCTTATTCTCGCCATAAACCATATTAAGGCCCCATTTCAGCGCTAGCTCATCTCTGTACCTAATCATCTCTGGGATCTTATAATGGGTATCTATGTGTACTAATGGAAAAGGAACATGCCTTAAGAAAGCTTTTCTAGACAGCCACAACAATACGGTGCTGTCTTTTCCTATGCTCCAAAGCATAGCTAAGTTCTTAAACTGGCTATATGCTTCACGTATAATATACACTGATTGGCTCTCTAGCTTATCAAGTCTATCCATGATAGCTAGAATTATGTAGCCATTTTTAAACATTGCTCAAATCTAATCATATGTAACTTAAATCAATAAATATTTAAACCAAAATGCTCAAATTACCTAAATGGGAAGAAGAAAGAAAAAGAATCTAAAACAATGGATAGAAAACCATAAAGTACTATTATCCATAGGCATAATTATCCTTATCTTAACAGTATCCTTGTTCGGCGCAAAAATTGCATTGTTCATCCACTTTATGCTTGGAAACGACATTCTCGTCTCTTTATCAGTTGACAACCAAGACCTAGGGCTCCACCACAACGAAGAGCAGGAGATTAGATTTACTGCAAAAGCTACCACAAACCCATTCTGTAAAGCTGTTTGCAGGTCAATATTTGAGGATACCAGTTCTAACTATGTCATTGAAGAAGATGAATTTAATCTTAGGGCGGGAATCCCATTGAACAAGGAGTACACCCTAACAGCTCCTAGCAAAGGAGAAGGCCTAAGGTTATACAAGATGGAGATGGAATGCCATAGTATCCCAACATTACTATGCCATACTAAAGATACACCTTCCACAAGAAGAATCCTAATCACGCTATATTACAACCTAACAGAAGAAGAATATCAGCTTAAAGCTAAGATAAAAGCTGACCTGATAAACAAGATAATAGAGGTCTATGACTCTAATGCCAAATTAGAATTCTCCAAAAATATCTCATCAAAGCTAAGCCCATACTTATCAGACATAAGTTATGTTAATTATGAAATCCCATCAATCAATAATCTTGTTATCTTATGGGACTCACAAGAATTAGCTAAACTGGAAAATGAACTCTCAAATATAAAGAAGAATCAATTGATTGATGCGCAATATAATGCTCTGCTAGAAAGCCAGATAAGGTTTAATGACATAATAAACAACATGAAAAATAGTTATGCAGACCTTCAGATAATAACAACAAAGGTTTTTGTCAACAACACTAAAATAGGCATAGTCAAAAATCTTATAGATGACTTTAACAGCGCGCTCATTATACTAGAACAAAAAACATCACTAGAGCAGAAAAAAGCACTTGCGGATGATATTTTAGAGAAATTGACTAACCTAGATGATGCGATGAGCGATGAATACAAATCTAAGACAGAACAAGAACTAGATATAATGCAAACTGATCTAAATGAAATATGTAACATTACATCAGTATGTGCAAATATCATTGAGTACAGTTGTGATGTAGTGGAACATTTCAATCAGATCCTTCTTGACTTAAACCTAACAGAGAATTTTACCTCAAAGAGTTGTATAATCATAGACCATTCTTTCACCAAGGTCAACACCCTAACAATAGACAGGATACAAGCAAACAATACAATTAAGCTTCCAACAATAACACTTGATGACCCAAAGCCCCAGTGCTGCGTCCTGGGAAAGTGCGAAGAGTGCTGCATCAACTGCGAAGAGAGGAATTATCCGATCATTTTTCTACACGGCCATGCTATGAACAAAGACCTTTCAGCTGAATTCAGTCTTGAAGGGTTTAATAAGATTGAAAACAAGCTCGAAAATGATGGATACTTGAGCGCAGGCACAGTCACATTGTTCACAGGGATAGATTCACCTTACGGAATATGGGGCCTCCCAAATGTTCCATTTGCAATAAAGACCAGCTATTATTTTGACATATTCAAAGAACCAGAA
>JAHJBD010000148.1 GCA_018813725.1 Nanobdellota archaeon
CACCGACTATCGCTTTGTTCCTCTGAACAGCAAGCCCTGTAAGGTCTGACACCATACGTGAGGTCCTATAGATCTCTTTGGTGTTTATTCCAGTGGTGAGATCTTTAAAATAATCCTTTCTGGTATGGATGTTCATTACAACCTCTTCCATAGAACAGTTGCCAGCTCTTTCTCCTATGCCGTTCACACAACACTCTACCTGTGTTGCTCCGTTCCTTACAGCTTCAAGCGAGTTTGCAACAGCAAGCCCAAGGTCATTATGGCAGTGTACGCTGATCACTACTTTTTTCTTGTTGATCAGTTCCCCTATCTTGTCAAACACATACTTGATCCTATGCCCGAACTCCTGTGGCTCTGCATAACCTACTGTATCAGGGATATTGATTGTGGTAGCGCCTGCCTTTATTGCAGCCTCGATTACATCACACATATAATCAATATCAGTCCTTGCTGCATCTTCAGTTGAAAACTCAACATCCTGACAATATGATTTAGCACGCTTGACAGCAGAAACAGCCATATCAATTATCTCCTGTTTGCTTTTCCTAAGCTTTTTCTCCATGTGTATATCTGACGTAGCGACAAAAGTATGTATCCTTGGCTTTGGATTATGTTTTACAGCTTCCCAAGCCCTGTCAATGTCCTCACCCTTAGTTCTTGCAAGCCCGCAGATTATCGGACCCTTAACCTTTTGAGCGATCAATTTGACAGCTTCAAAATCCCCTTCAGAGGCTATAGGAAAACCTGCTTCAATCACATCAACATTTAATTTAGCAAGCTGCTTTGCTATCATCAGCTTCTCCTGGATTGTAAGAGATGCTCCAGGGCTTTGCTCGCCATCCCTTAAAGTTGTGTCAAAGACGATTATTTTCTTCATTTTTCTTTTCATCCCCACAGGTTTTTATAAATTTTACTTATAGTCCTAACAAGGTCAAACATTGGCCGTCATCTCTCGGATAAGAAATGGGCAATCAAACCAGCAGAACTAAGACTAACAAAAGCACAACAACACTCAAAGCTACTTTTGTTTCCATGATACATAGAATTTGGCATGGTATATTTAAAGGTTTTTGTTTTTTGAAATGTTAAAAGTAAATTATTGCCTGATTGCTTAATCAAACTAATTTGTTGTAAACCCTACATATCAAAACTTTTGTTAAAAATGCTTTCGATGTCTCGCAATCCCTTGCAATCTTGCTTTTGATATGCCGCCACCATGCGCCATTCGATGGCATTTTGCACATAGAACAATCAAATTATTGTAAGAATTTGAGCCACCTTGACTCCGTTCAATAATGTGATGAACATCTAAGGTATAATGATCACCACAATACTCGCAACGATTATGGACCCTAGACATTAACTCATTCTTTTCACTTTGGTTTATTTGGGGTACTTTGATTGAGCTTTCTTTCTCTGTTGTCTGGCGGTTGTTAAACCTATCCTTTATCCACTGCCTAAATCTTGGGAATTTAACCAAAAAATAAATAAATGAACCGATTATGATGACTGCTGCAACGATTGTTTGCCAAAGATGCTGTACTATGAATGTGTAGATTACATAAAATATTAAAGCCAAAATGACAATCATAAACAGAATGCTCAATGTATAAGCAATCCTTTTCTGCTCCGCCATAGTTAAAGGCCTGGCTCTTGGCGCAGGAGTATATCTTCTACCATAATTGGATTTTGACATCCTAGGAATACCCAAATCAATCTTTGGTGGATGGTAGATGGACCTTCGCCTGTGTGACATAATGGGAATGCCTAAATCAATACTCTTGGTTCTGCCTCTTTTTACCATAAACATATACTTAAACTAGGCATATAAAAACTTTTCCCAAGACAATTACATAATTATTGTTTTAACCACTATCTTTATAACCAATATTAAACCCATAACCATAATGACCTGCAACCGATGCGGAACCTGCTGCAAATTATTCATGATAAACCTGAATGAAGAAGAATACAGGTCAAAGCGTTACAAAACCCAATTCACAGAATTTGTAGATGACTTTGAAGAAGCAGAGCTTGTAGGAGCAAACATCCTGGCGCAGAACGAAGATAAAAGCTGCATCTATCTTAAAGAAGGAAAATGCTTGATACACGACAAAAGGCCGCAATCATGCAGAAACTTTTTCTGTGATTCTAAAGAAGAAAGGTTTCAGGAGATGATAAGTATGATCAAGCAAAAACTCCATAAATAAGTTTTTGGTGAGAATTTTTAAGATTAAAAATTATCAATCAAAATAATCCTCATAACAAAACTCAAGTGAACGCCCTTGGAATGTGCAGCTGCCCTTATCTTCGATAACATTCCCATCCAAACTCTCCCTAAACCTGCCTACAAGAGAATTACAGTCAGAGCACCTTCTAAAACAAGTCCCTATCTCAACATCAAATTCCTTATCATTGACCTTGACTAGTTTAGTAGGAACCTCTGCATTTTCCTTAAAGTAAGAATAGAGCCTAACTAGAAATGCTTCATCAAGCAGGCCAGACAACCTAACATGCAATACACATTTCTTCGGAGACTTCTCAGACACAACCTCTCTTTTAACAGCAATGCACCTTTGGTTTCTAAGCTTATCTGTATCCTGCTTCTTCTTCTGTGCAATCTCATATGGCAATTTGATGCTCCCGTCTTCATTGAATTCTGTCATGCAGATAGGGCATACCCCACTATTTAAATTAGTTTTGGACAAGCTTTTTATTAACCAAAATCTTCCGCCATAATGCAAATGAAAATTATGCTAATACACTGGCCTAATCCTGGATATAATGATCCGCAACAGAACATCATACCTAATGGTCTTTACTATATTGCTGCAATTTTGAAAGAAAAGGGTTTTGATGTTTATTTGAATAACTGCTCAGAAGATATAAATGAAGATATCAAAAGGATTGCTCCAGATTTAATTGGAATATCTTGCTACACTTTTAACGCAGCTAGTGTTTTTGAACTATGCGATTCTATCAAGAAAAACAATCAAAACATAAAGATAATACTGGGTGGCCCGCACGCAACAACCTTATGTGATGAGATATTAATTAGGATAGCCAGCGTAGACATTATTGTTAATGGTGAAGGAGAAGAGACATTCCTAGAACTTGCATCCGGAAAAGCCATCAAAGATATCAAAGGCATTGCATACAGAGAAAAAGACCAAATCAAGCATAACCCACCCAGAGAACCAACAGATATCGAAACTCTCCCTATACCTGCAAGATACTATAATTATCAAAGGATTATCACATCGAGGGGATGCCCTGGGGCATGTATCTTCTGTTCAACCCCGCAGTTTTGGGGAAGAGATATTCGCTTTAGAAGCCCTGAAAGCGTGATTAAAGAGATTGAATTGCTAAACAAGAATTACGGCACCTCCTATTTTATTTTTTCTGATGATACTTTTACTGCCAACAAAAAAAGAACCATAGACATCTGCAGACTAATCCTAGAAAATGGCTTAAAGATAACTTGGGACTGCAGAAGCCGAGTAAATTTTATCTGCAAAGAACAGCTAGAATGGATGAAAAAAGCAGGTTGTATATCAATAAGTTATGGGATTGAAAGCGGAAGTCAAAAAATATTAAATAACCTAAACAAGCATATAAATTTGGGACAGATAAACAAAGCAACAAAAAACACTAAGATACACGGTATGCAGCTAAGTTTCTTCCTGATCGTCGGCTCTCCAGGAGAAGATGAACAAAGTATACACGAAACAATCGAGATGTTGAAAAATACAAGACCACACAATATAATGGTTTCCATCATGAATCTTACCCCGGATATAGCTTTGGCTAAATATGTCCCTATAGACTTATGGTTTAAGAAGATGACAAAACCCATATATTATACAAAAGAGTTAAACATTGAGAAATTGGAAGAATTCACTAAAGAGATATATCTCGAATTTGATAAGGTTCGTGGACATTACA
>JAHJBD010000149.1 GCA_018813725.1 Nanobdellota archaeon
CCAAAAACATCAGGGCGTCCGGTGTATCTCGCCGTTCGCGATTATCAATCCTGGTTGAACGATGCAGCTGAACAACTCAATGGTGAATCCAGTGACCGCAAGGTATTAATGGTGAAACACTTGTGCAAAGGCTAAAGGAAGATAACCCAAATATAATAGCTTTAATGATCACAGGGAATCTTGATGTGCCAAAACCTGATTGTGTGGATGTTTTATATAGAAAACCTTTACTGATTAACAATATTGTTGCACAGATAAGAACATACATGAATGCTTAACTTTAAAAGAGCTATGCTGTTTTTCTGGTGTTATGGATAACATTACATTATGGATATTGTTCATGATAGTTGACCTAAGCATGGTACTTATAGCTTATAGGTTCTTTGGGAAGAACGGCCTTTATGCAATGATTGTCATGAGTATCATTGTTGCAAACATACAGGTGCTTAAGACAGTCAATATGTTTGGGCTTGTTGTGACACTTGGAAACGTTATCTACGGCAGTATATTCTTCAGCACTGATCTTTTATCTGAGTTTCATGGAAGGAAAGCGGCAACAACAGGGGTATGGATAGGTTTTTTTGCGATGATCCTTACCACAGTATATCTTCAGATAGCATTGCTTTTCACTCCTGATGTTAGTGATTTTGCGCATCCACTGCTTGAAGGATTGTTTTCATTCCTGCCAAGGATAGCTATCGGAAGCCTGATCGCATACGCAATCAGCCAGATGCATGATGTTTGGTCATTTCATTTCTGGAAGAGGTTTACCAAAGGAAAACATCTTTGGCTGCGTAACAATGCTTCAACATTGATAAGCCAATTTATTGATAGTGTAGTATTCTCTACAATCGCATTCTTAGGGGTGTTTCCTTTAGATGTATTTTGGCAGATTTTATTAACTACATATTTATTTAAGCTGATTGTTGCTGTAGTAGATACACCTTTTATGTATTACGCCAAGTATGTAGTCGGTAAGAAAGATGATTAAGATATTGCTTCATGTCTGCTGTGCGCCTTGCTCTACCCATTCTATAGAGGCGCTGATGAAAGAATATTCAGTGGTGTTATTTTTCTCCAATTCCAATATATTTCCTCAAGAAGAATATGAGAAAAGGTTAGAGAATGCAAGGAAGATCGCTTCTGTATATGGACTAGAATTGATAGAAGATATTTATGACCATACAGCTTGGCTTTCATTTATCAAAGGGCTTGAAGATGAACCAGAGAAAGGCAAAAGGTGTGAGAAATGTTTTGAGTTTAATCTTGCAAGAGCAGCTCAAAAGGCTGATGAACTGGGTATTGATCATTTTACAACAACACTTACAATAAGTCCACATAAGGATTCTATAAAAATATTTGAGATTGGTAGAAGATTAAGTGATAAGTTTCTTGAGATTAATTTCAAGAAAAAGGATGGGTTTAAACATTCTTTAGAATTAAGTGATAAGCATGAGCTTTACAGGCAAGAATTTTGCGGTTGTGAGTTTAGCAGATAATTTATGCTGATAATCTGTCAGAAGAGGGGTCATCAGGTAATGGCTGCAGATCTTTTCTTAACCGGTCATTCACTATCTCTGCGCCAGTCAAAGGATTATGTCCCCGAACCAAAGTTTGAAAACCTTCTTCAGTTCTTGCAGTCAGATAGAAAGGAATATTTTCTTGTGCAAAGAAAGCCATCATCTGATTAAGTGTATCAAGCTTGCCTTGGCCTTCAAAATCAAAGTTAGGATAAGCATAATAAAGACTTGATGCAGGTGAAAATTGCAAAGCTTGGGCAGCTGCGCTATGTACTTTGTCAGGGTCTTCTCCAAATAGATCAGTTCGGTCTGTTGAGCCATACATAAACACTTCAGTAAACGCGGCTGATCTTGCTTTAAGTATATGATAATCATCAAATGTTTCATATAATTCAAATGGTGACCCTTGAGCTGTCAATATTGGTAAACCTTCTTCAGGTGTTATTCCAAGATTAAAGGTTATGTCGTCTAAAATCATATATCACATGAATCAAAAAGAGTTTATAAAGATAACTCATTTTGATTACTAAGAGGTAGTTAAGATTTGGCTTAAATAGAACTAAACCTTAGTTTTATAAATTAATCCAAAACTTTCTACGTTATGTATAGTGCATCAACAGTCAGGACAGAGTTTACAGCAACGCCATATTTTCCGAAAAAGGCTCACGTGTTTAATATTGATAATGCTGTGGACCTTTGCATTGAGTTGGCAGCACAGCATGAAACAGCAGCATTATGCAGAAGGGATGATGCAAATTGTATGGTTACGCACCTGGACGCAGCTGCAATATTTGGATACAGCAATCTTGGAATCGAGTATCCTCAGATATCTGGAATAGCAGCTGACCAAAAGGATGTTGTTATTGCTGTGTATGATGCATTGAGGGAAAGAGGATATCATGTAGGTATTACACCTAGACTGACTGAGCTCCTTATAAAACGTGATCAGGAATCAGCAGACTATAGAACAAGTAGACAAGCATCACCTAAACTGTAAAACCTATACCTTTCCTGAACTGCTTCTTTGTAAGCTTCCAATATCCTTTCTCTGCCGAAGTAAGCCGAGACTAGCATGAGGAGTGTTGATTTTGGCAGGTGAAAGTTAGTGATAAGGGCATCAATCTTTGTCTTGAACTTGTATCCTGGATAGATAAATATCTCTGTGTATGATTTTTGTGGGATTATCTTACCTTGGTCATCTGCAGAGCTTTCTAATGCTCTAACAGAAGTAGTCCCTACTGCTACAAGTTTTCCTTTTCTGTTGTTGATCATGTCTGCAGTCTCTTTATCTATCTCAAAATATTCCCTGTGCATCTTATGCTCGGTTATCGCACCTCTTACTGGAAGAAATGTTCCAAAGTCTATGTGAAGGCATACCTTGGCTATCAATACGCTTTTGGCTTTGATCTTTTCAAGGAGTTCATCTGTAAAGTGAAGACCTGCTGTTGGTGCTGCCAAAGAGCCGGTTTTTTTACTGTATACTGTCTGGTATTCTTGGTCAGGTACCACTCTTTTCACATAAGGAGGAGTTGGGAGGATAAAACTTTTTTCGAGAACTTCTTTGGTTATAGGTTTGTTGAACTTTACTTCAAATATATCGTCTGATTGGCCAGTCACATCGCAGATAAGATTATCGTTAAACTCATATATCTGTCCTACCTTGATCTTATTACCTTGTATCCTTGCCTTGAATGCCCTTTCATCTATCCTTTCTGTAAGGATTAGCTGAATCTTGCTGCCAGTAAGCTTTTGGCCTAAGATCTTTGCCTTTGAAACTTTTGTTTCGTTGATTACAAGAACGTCTCCTTTTTCAAGATATTCTAAAATGTCATAGAAGTGCTTATGTTCAATAATTTCTTTGGTTACTACCATAAGCCGTGAATGGTCTTTTGGTGTTACAGCTTTCTGAGAGATTAATTCAGTAGGTAGATTGTAATCAAAGTCATTTATTTCCATTGTATCTTGTCAAGAATTCTTCTTTATAATCTTCAAATTCGCCTTTGTCAATGGCTTTTCTTACCTCTTTCATCAGGTTTTGGATAAAATAAACATTGTGATAGCTTGAAAGTCTCAATGCAGTTGGCTCTTTGGTACGGAAAAGGTGCCGGATAAATGAACGTGTATATTTTTTGCACACTTTGCAGTCACATTCTGGATCCAAAGGTTCAAGATCTTCTTTGTATTGCGCATTCTCGATGCAGATCTGACCGTCTCTTGTGAATATTGATCCATGCCTTGCGTTTCTTGTTGGAAATACTGAGTCAAAAGTGTCTACGCCAAGCGATATGCACCTTAACAGGTCGTCTGGAGCGCCGATGCCCATTGCATAATGGGGCTTATCTTTTGAGCAGTTCTCTGTAGAAAGCTTGATCATATCAAACATCTTTTCTTTTGGTTCGCCAATCGCAAGGCCGCCATAAGCTATACCATCAAAATCAAGGCTATCGATAAATTTTATTGATTGCTTACGCAAATCAGGATAGATAGACCCTTGCGCTATTCCAAACAACAGCTGTTTATCATTATCGTGTATCTTCTTACACTCTTCCATCCATGCATGGGTGTTCTTCATCGATTCAACTGCCTGTTCTTTTGTGCAGCCATATAATGGCATATGGTCTAAAGCCATCGCTACATCAGAACCCAGCCTGCTTTCAATCTCCATCACTTTTTCTGGAGTTAATGTGTGTTTTGAGCCGTCAAAAGGGCTTTTGAAGGCTATGAGA
>JAHJBD010000150.1 GCA_018813725.1 Nanobdellota archaeon
CCTGTACAGCTCCCTTGTTTGCCTCAGCGTCTTCTTCATCTAACACTAAAGACGCGAAAGCAGCCCCGCCAAATCCACTATTATCAGTTGCTTTTCCTATCACAACAATATCATACCCTTCAGAATCTTCTGGCGCAGCAGAATGTATTATATCCTTTTCTTTAATAAGTCCGCAAGCTACAACATTTACAAGGCAGTTGTCATCAAATGTATCAGAAAAATATATGTCTCCAGCAAGATTAGGTACTCCAAGCGGATTACTGTATCCAGCGATGCCCTCAACAACAGCATTAGCAACATACTTTACATAATTCTTGTTCTTGCCTTTCGGGTTTCCAAACCTTAGTGGATCAGCAGTTGAAATAACTCTTGCTCCCATGCATAGGATATCCCTTACACAGCCGCCTATACCTGTTGCAGCGCCTTCATAAGGCACAACCTGAGAAGGATGATTATGGCTTTCATGTCCTATAACAAGGCCATACTTATCACCTTTAAATGTTCCAATGTGGATTATGCCTGCATCCTCTTTTGGCCCTTGCATAACAGTGGGTCCAGAAGTAGGCAGCATCTTAAGGACATTCTTGGAACTCTTGTACGAGCAGTGTTCGCTCCACTCTATATTGAATATATGGAGCTCAGTAATAGTAGGATTTCTTCCTATAAGTTCAACAATCTTTCTTGCTTCAGAAACCTTTAGTGATATGGCATTGCCTTTCATGAACTTTGATAGTTCTCCATCTGACATGCCAGTGATATCAATTAATTCAACGTCGACATTACCCATTCTTCAACACCAAAAATGTGAATTGTGGTTTTATTTAAAGATTATGGTTGTAAAATACTATTCTCCTATGTAAACAACATTCTTTAAACCTTTGAAATGAGGATCACCGCTGACTACTTTACATTTAAGCTCTTCTTGTTTAGCTACTAATATCGCATCAACTAATCCAAAATGGGCAATGTTCTTTCTTAATAAATATCTAATCTTAGCCGCTTTGATCCAAGTATCAGTCAAGACAGGCAATATTACTGATTTTTCTTTAACCATATTCAAAATCTCATTGAAATTTACATCCTTCCTTAATGCGAAACCAGCTAATTCGGCTAAACAACATTCCATAGTTACAAACTTATTTTTTAGATTGTCAAATAGTTTCTTAAGTATAAATCCTTGTGTTGTACCGTTAATAAATTCAATCCAGGCGTAGGTATCAATTATGTATATCATTTACCAAAACTCTTTGTGAGGCTCTTCTTCTTCCTTGTACTTTCCTATTCCTTTAAACATGCCGAATCCATCAATCTTTTTGGAGCTAACTATATCAACTTTAATTGTGTCTCCTTTATGCAATCCTACATGTTTCACTAATTCCTTTGGTATCACTATCCCAAGAGAATTTCCCCATTCTTTTACCCTTACTTCAGCCATAGTCATATGTATCACCTTATTTAGTTATACAATAATGTATAACCAATATATAAATCTTCTCCTCATTACTAAGCTTTTTAACCACAATACTGTTTTTTGTCACCTATATGGGAGAACTTAAAGAAGAATGTGGCGTCTTTGGTGTATACAATCATAAAGATGCAGTTGCATTAGCGCACCGCGGGATCAGAGGGCTTCAGCATCGTGGCGAAGAGAGCTGGGGCCAGGCATCGCTTGATGATGGCGTGATAAGCATCTTTACAGCAATGGGCCTTATATCTACTAAAGCTCCGCAATTACATGGAAATTCTTCAATCTGCCACACTAGATATTCAACAGAAGGAAGTTCTCATATATCCAATGCTCAGCCTTTTGGTGTTGCAGATGAGGTAACAGAAATCTTCACTAGTGAACCAGGCATCCTTCATACAGAATTTAGAGGAAACCCTGTTGCAGTTGCTCATAATGGTAATCTTACTGGTGGATTAGAAGGTGTTTGCGCACAAGGCTCTGACACAAAGAAATTGATCACAATGATCGGCAGCTCAGAAAATCCTGTCCAGGCAATCACTGCAGCCCTAAAAACTGTTGAAGGTGCTTACTCATTGGTATTTCTAACCCAAGACATGATGATAGCAGCAAGAGACCCTTCTGGTTATCGCCCACTTACCTTGGGCACGATGGGTCACGGATGGATCCTCTCATCAGAGACAGCAGCTATCAAGGATATTGGCGGTCAAGTCTTAAGAGATATTGCAGCCGGCGAGATGTTTGCCATCACACCTACTGGTTTCTTAGGTACTTCGATTGGTCAATCAAGACTTTCTGAATGTATCTTTGAACTGGTCTATCTTGCAAGGCAGGATTCTATTGTTTTCGGCCAGAGTGTCTATCAGTACAGGCACAAGGCAGGTAAAGAGCTTGCCAAGGAGAACAGGCAAGATCGTGCTGATCTTGTAACATCGCTTCCAAGCGCAGGTGACATATATGCAATAGGATACTCACAAGAATCAGGTATACCTTTTGAGCCAGTGATATTCAGGAACCATTACTTTCCAGGCAGATCATTTATCAAGCCCACACAGATGGAGCGTGAGCATACGATTGATGACAAGCTGCGTGTGGTAACAGAAGCGGTTTACGGCAGGAGTGTTATTGTCATCGACGATTCAGTAGTGTCGGGCACAAATATCAAGAATGCTGTCATAAAGCTGAAGATGGCAGGAGCAAAGGAGATACACCTGAGGATAGCTTCGCCGCCATACCTGCATCCATGCTACTGGGGTGTCGATACACCTTCAGTTGACAGGTTCATAGCATACCAGCGCGACATATACCAGATACAAAAAACTCTTGGAGTAGATTCCATATCTTACTTAAGCATGGAAGGCATGCTAAAGCATGTCTTCAGGCCCTATGACAAATGCACAAAATGTTTTCGATAAGCTTTATAAATGCACCACTGACTTCATTATCATTAGGAGGTAATAATCATGGCACAAGATCCAAAAGTACAAAGAAAGATTGAGAGAGCACCTATTGATCCTGATTCCTATGTATTTGGCCCAGTACATCTGGCTGGTTATGGCTCAAGAGACAGGTCCACAGAAGTTCAGATGCTGATGTATGATATCCACGCTTTTTGGGCAGTTGAAGATGGTGTATTGGTCCCAAAGCCAGTTGACGTGAGCTTTGACGACTGGTTCTGCAGAGAAGGCGAGGTAAGGCCTTATACAGTAGTTAACATGCCAGAAGATAGCTACAATCATGCACTTGCTCTTGCAAAAGATGCAAACCTGAAAGTTCCTTATACAGATAAGCCAAACCACGAAACTTACATGGCAGTTGCCCAATCAAATTCCATCTTTTATGGGCCTTTTAGGCCTGCACCAGATGCAATACCTTTCCAGAGGATTGAACTGAGCAATCTACTGCTTCCTGTATTTGCAGACAATCGGGAAACCATAGTTGCAAGATTTGAGGATATGGCTAGTCATGCAAAAAGATGATCTGTTAACAAAAGTTAAAGCACTATCTCAGGATATTAAGGCGGTCTTTTATTCAGTCGGTCATGTGCCAATAGTCATCACTGACGAGCACAACGAAGTTTATTATTTCTGGCAAAACCTTGCTCTTTCAAAAGCTACACTGCTCCACATAGACGCACATGGTGATCTTGAGGGCACTGTCCATGAAAACTCTAGTCTTTCAAATAATTATTATCAAGCTTTAGATATCAACAATTTCATCTGTCCAGCAGTGCATTATGGTCTTGTTGACCTGCCTTTATACTGGCATAACCCTCATTCTGGTGAAACCTTACAGTTTGGTCCTGATAACCCTGGTGCAGGACGCATCAAGGGTACATCAATTGTGGATATGTTTGGTCATCCTACTATCCAATGGCGTCCAAATCCGCGTCTGAGCAGTATAAACTCTTATCCTGGCGAGCTGGTAGATTCTATTGCTGTTGGTGACCAATTTATCCTGGATATAGATCTTGATGCTTTCTCTTGCTCTGGTCATGTGCATAATATGCCTTTAAGATACAATGGGGAATATGGGTACGAAGAAAGGATAGGGTCAACTTTGGCGATGCTTAGAACTCTCCCAACACCAACTTTGGTAACGATCACAAGATCCCAATGCGGTTCTGAGACCTATGTTGATCCTCGCTATGTAGCAAGGGTAGAAGGTTTGATTCTTGCTGGACTAGCTCGATATCTCCCCAACAGTGTAGATGCTGCCGCACACAATGATCAGGTCAAACCCTAATACTTTCGCCTTCTTAAGCGCTTCTTTCACGCTTATCACAACCTCATGTTGAACATTGCAGTAAGACATAAGCTCTTTCGGGTCAGCTGCCCTCGGTGTATCAGGCTTGCAGAATATTATGTGGTCGGAAAAACTAGAAAACTCTTCCACCATCTTTTTCTTGTCTTTATCGTTAAGTATCCCGACAACAGACACTATCTTGCCCTTCTTGATCCTTTCAATCTCCTTTCTTAATGTAATTGCACCATCAGCATTATGTGCGCAGTCTATCAGAACATCTTCCTCGATAAACTCAAACCTTCCAGGCCATGATGCTTCCAATAGTCCAGTCCTGATACTACCTTCATCAGTCTTCAATATCTCAGCAGCAGTCACA
>JAHJBD010000151.1 GCA_018813725.1 Nanobdellota archaeon
AATAATGGTTTGAGACCCTGTACTGGCATCGGATCTTCTGCACAGGCCAGAAGCTCATCCAAATACTGGCTAGCTGTACTGTCTGTGACAGGCTGGTAGCAGTGAAGCCTTTCATGTGCAGCTGTAAAATAGAACAATGGCAAATCTACATCCACAGCAAGACGAATATCACCCTCAAAACTGCAGGCGCCCTTGAGGCCATATCCAAATTCCTCAACCAGTGTTAATGTGCCTGTTACCGGGATTGTCTTGTATCTTTGTAAAGCAAAAGGATCCACTTGTGAAGAAAGCCACTGGTTTACGCTATTAATGACTGCTGCCTCTTTGTCAGGATTTTTTAACAGAAAGTCTCGCACAGTCTTGAAATCTTGCCAGTCCATATCTTAGGAAAAATTACTGGTATTTAATAAAGCTAATCATCCCTAACATTCCTTATAAGATCTGGCATGATCTTCTTTTCTGCCCTTCTTAGGTGCTCTCTGAATGTAGACAAGGATATTTTCAGTTCTTTTGCAAGATCCCTCAGCTCAACCTGTCTAGGGTAGTCATAATATCCGCGTTTGTATGCTAACTCCAAAGCCTGTTTCTGCTGTTTTGAAAGGAAAGGCATTATCTGCGGGAAATAGATCTGGTTGATCTTCTCATTACTGATCTTGTTTATCTTTAGCTCATACCTCTCTTTCTGGAGGTCCCCTATGAACTGGTTTAGCACTTCACGTTTCCATGAACCTATCTCCCAGTATTCATAGCCTTGTTCGTCAACTACTACTGGCTTTAACCAGAATGTTTCTTTAGTGTAATGTGTGGTCGGTATCTTATGCTTTATAGGTATCTGGACCAGGAAAAAGACAGTGTTTCCAGTCCTTTCAAGCTTTGTGACTGTCTTGTCTTTTTTCAGGTCATTGATGAACTTGTTTACATCATCTTCTTTACCGTACAATGTCTCAAAATGGTAGAAATATGAGAATTTGCCTTTGTCAAACTTGTCAATCGGAACGCCGATGGAGGTAATATTAAATTTTCTAGTTCTAGAACCTATGATGCAGTCATCATGCCTAATTCTTAATTTTGCTATCCACATGATTAACCGTAATTGTGCGGGTGTATATAAAGATTACTCATACCTTAAAGCCCAAAAAACCTAAGTTTTTGGGCGCAAGATACTATTCGTATCTTAGCGCGTCAACTGGCCTAAGTCTTGATGCCTGGTAAGCTGGGATAACACCAGAGATTACGCCGATCAGTACAGAGATTCCTAGTGCCATGAATGCGGTCGAGAGCCGGATTATACCGCTGCCAGAACCCATCCGAGCCATTATTCCGCCAGTACTGCCCATAAGAACAGGCATGAAAGCTGAAAGCAATATACCGAAGACTATGCCTAATAGCCCTCCGATAAATCCGATCAATGCTGCGTTAAGAAGGAATATTGTCAGGATATCATTGTTCCTTGCACCGATAGCTTTCATTATCCCTATCTCTTTAGTCTTTTCAAGGACTGATGTGAACATGGTATTTGCTATCCCCACTGCACCGACCAACAGTGCGACTGCTGCGATCGCTGTCAAGAACGTTGTCATAGAACTCATCATCTCTGCTCTTGCTTCATTTGACTGTTTGTTTGAAGATATGCTAAAGTCTCTTGTGGCTTGTGTAACATGCCGTTTTAAGCTTAACTTATTCTCGATATTTTCTATCGCCTGGTCAAGCTCATCTTCATCCTTAACCTTGATGACCACGCTGTCATACACGCCTTTTTCTTTGTCATCCAAAACTTCATAAGCTATATTTATCGGCATGTATACAGTGCTGCTTGAATCATCCAAAATACCTACTATACGAAATAGCCTTTCCTCGATAGTGACTAGCTGATTAACACCGAGCTGCTTATCAAAAAAGCCGTCTGCTATCCTGCCACCAACAACGATGACATTCGAATCAGCTGGCCCGAGCATCCTGCCATCGCCAATCTCAGAGGTGGTTATCTGCGCCCATGTTGCAGGGTCAACGCCGCTAACTGTAACTGTGCCTTTCTCTGCAACATAATATATGTCTGCACTGCCCCTTATCTGGGTATCTAATAATTTAACATCACTTAAGCCTTTAAGAACCTGAACATCTGTCTTATCTATGACTATCTCATCTTCGGTTGCTGAAGCTCCACCACCAAGATCTTCTCTTCCAGGACCAAATCCAAAGGCTCTTGAACGTCCTGCTGACAAGGTCAAAAGGTCTCCGCCCAGATTGCCAAGCTGCGAGTTGATATCTGCCTGAAGGGAATCTCCTAATGATACTATAGCTATGACAGCTGCAACGCCAATTACTATACCTAGTATTGTCAACCAGCTTCTCAGTTTTGCATGCAGCACCATATTTGCTGCATGCTTAAAGGATTTCTTAAATTTCATCTAAGTTTCTTAACCCTTCTTTTTTTTCTTGAACATATCCTTAAAGAGCATCTTGCAGGTATACTTTGGATTCTTGAATTTCTCTTTCTTGTATCTTTTCCTTAAGACTATCAAAAATACCAGCAATACTGCTGCAATAATATACCATTTAACAGTACCCCATAGATTTGAGGTAGTTGACCTGCGCCTTACACCATTAGGAAATGTTGTACCGGTTGCAGCAGTAGAAGATATTGCTGAAGAAACGAAAGCTGATTGGTCCACTGGAACCTCTTTTACGATCGTGTTCCTGTTGCCTCTTGAGTCAGTGTAGATTATGTGCACTAAAACAGCTGCGTCCTGCGTTGAAGGCCTTTGAAACCCTGAAGAGCTTGCATTTCTCTGCATCGCCTGCTGAAGATTAAAGCTGGCAATAGTATAATCCCCTTCATTCAGGTTTCCGATTATCACAGAATTAGTGCCCTGGACACGCCACCCTGGCTGGTTTGGTATCTGAACAGTAACTGAGCTTGCAGATACGCTGCCAATATTTGATATTGAAAATGATGCTTCGCCGCTCGATACTCCTGAGAAAGCTGCGTCAAAGTCAGTTGCGCCGCCAACATAAACACCTGCTTTTGTGCTGATCTTTGTCTCTTCACCTGTTACTGGATCATTGTATGTTAGCGTGAGATCAAGCTTGTAAAGGTCAGGGTCTGCATTTGCGCTTGCTATAACGTCAAATTTCATCTCTGCGCTGCTTCCAACATCAATATATTTTATGTATTTTGTATTATCTGAACCGACTGGAAGTATTATGTCATCTTCATTTTCCCATTGAAAGGTCAGTTCTCTTAATGGTGATGAGCCAACATTGTTGACAGTAAATATCATCGGAGTTATTTTTCCGGGTATCAGCTCCACCTGGTCGATGTATATGACTTCTGCGCTTTGCCTGCTTTCAACATCTATAGAAAAGCTTTGGTCAACATAGATCTCCTTAAACTGGTCTTTGTATTCCCTTATCTTAAAGTCATACTGGCCTGCTGTAGCATCCCTGTCAACCCTTATCTTGAACTTCACTATCTTCATGTCATTATCATACTTGTAAGCGCCTATTGTTCCAACTTCCTGCATAACGCTTTCGCCAGAAACTGCTGAGAAAGGGTATGAGGGGATGAATTCCAACATCATATTTTCAGCAGGCTCTCCACCACGGTTCTCCACACCTATACGTATCTCAACAATGTCCCCTGAAGTTGCAGGATCAGGGTCCTGGTTCACAAGGCTGAGAGTGATCAGCTGTGAATCGCTTGCTGCACAAACCTGCAGCATGCTTAAGATAACTATTGCCAACAAAAATATTTTTTTCATCATTTCTTGCACCTCGAATGTCTTATAATCTGCCCATCTTTTAATTCTATCCTCGTACAGGCATATTTTGCCAGATTAAGATCGTGAGTTACCATAATAATAGTTTTTCCTTCTTCTTTCCAAAGCTTTTGGAGCATATCAAGTATCTGCCGTCCTGTAACGCTGTCCAAAGCACCAGTAGGTTCGTCAGCGAGAATAATCTCTGGGTCTGCTGCAAGGCTTCTTGCGATGGATACTCTTTGCTGCTGGCCGCCTGACAATTGAGTTGGAAGGTGGTGTGATTTATCGCTTAGGCCAACAATTTCAAGGATCTTTTTCACACGTTCTTTTGCTTTATGCTCACTCATCTCTAAGAATTCCAAAGGAAGCATGATATTATCAAATGCAGTGATCGATGGTATTAGATTATATTGCTGAAAAATAAATCCAATTGTCTCGCCACGCAGTGTTGCAAGGTCTGATTCTGAAAGATGTGTAATATCCTGACCCTTAAGGTGGATTGTACCTTTTGAAGGAAGGTCGAGGCAGCCTATCAGGTTCATCATCGTAGACTTTCCTGAGCCTGAAGCGCCGATGATAACAACAAAATCACCCTGCTCTATCTCTACTGAAACTCCTTTTAACGCTGGGACATCTACCTCGCCCATCTTGTATATCTTCCATACATCATGTAATTTAAGTATAGGCTTATCCATATTAGTGCAAAATTACAGAATTGCAATTAGCATTTATAAATTCAGTGGATGTTAAGTCCATGTTTTTTAAGAAATGAGGAGAATTCATCTCCCCTTAAAAAAACCTTTTTCTTGTCTATGCATGCCATGATGCATTGCTGGGATTCCCAGCTCTTCTGCAAGACCTTGCGCTGCCTCAAGATCGCCTTCTTCTATAAGACTATGCATCTCAACAAAGAGGTCAAAGTTGTCTTCAGTTATCTGCTCTGACATCGGACAGTCTCCAACAGCTTCTTTCCACGCATCGTAACCCTGATCCATGGCCTCCTTAATTTCAGCATGCCTTTGCTGCATCTCTTGGTGCCTTCCACGCACCTCGTTGAACCGTTTTTCTGTCAACTCAGAGATCTTTGCTTCTTTCCAGGCACCATAGTCTCCTGCCTCCATGGCATCTCTTGCAGCATGGTTCTGGCCAAACGCCAGTGCGCTTGTGACCAAACTTAGTGCAAGCAAAGAGAGCACTCCAAACTTTATCGCTTTATTCATCTTTTCCCTCCCTCAATCTATGAGCCAGACCATACACATCAACTTTCACCAAAAGCTCCTGTGTAATCGTATTGATCAAATTCATCTTGACCAAAGGAATAAATGGCAGATATATAAACAAGAAGAAGCAAAAATGTACACTTAAAATCCATATCCTTTATAAATCTAAAAAGAGATACATATCATCTGGTGATAAAAGATGCCCCCATATGCTCAGCATGGTATGTCAATTGAACTTTTCTATACAGTATTGGCTGTATTTTTCTTTTTCATGATATATTTTAAGACAAAGGAGATGTATAAACTTTCCAAGCATAAAGGCATCCATTGTTTCAGGATGGCTTTCTTGTTTTTTGGATTATCTTATCTTGCCAGGTTCTTGATGCTGTTATTTGCCATGACAACAAGATTCTTATTTGACGATTATCTTCCAAGGATCATTATGTTTTCAATAACTATCGTACTATTGGGATACTTAAGCACAATGGCATTGTTTTACCTCATTTACAGCCAATTATGGAAAAAGATAAGCCATAAGCAGTTCCTATGGTTTGCAAATATCATCGCAGTGACTGTATCTATCGTCGCTTTCTTGTCAAGGTCAAATGGCCTAGTCACACTTATACAATTATTCATGCTTGTATTTACTATCATCTTGATCAGCAGACAAAAAAAGAAAAAGATGGATA
>JAHJBD010000152.1 GCA_018813725.1 Nanobdellota archaeon
TAGGTTAGCATCAATATGCGGGAAGCCTATTTACTGCTATATATAAGCTGACAGAAGGATGGCTCCTCAGGAGATGTCAGCTTATTATGATAATCATCCAGGCTGCAACGTATGCTAACCCGAGAGAATAGCTAGACTTTCTACTAAGCCGATAACAGCAAAACCTTTATAAATAAAGCATTAATTCTTGAGAGTATGGAACACTGCACATCATGTAAAAAAAGCATAACAAACGACACAGGAACAACCAGATTTAACTGTCCTAATTGCGGTAAAGAAGAGATCATCAGATGCAGACACTGCAGAGAGATAGCATCCAAATATAAGTGCTCTCAGTGTGGTTTTGAAGGTCCAAACTAGAGGTATTTTCTATGGGAACTGCTATTGTAACTGTAAAAATTATGCCAGAATCTCCTGAAATTGATCTGGATAAGATTGAAAAGACAGCAAAAGAAGAGATTAAAGCTTTTGCTGGTGAAGGCGATACAAAAACAGAGATAGAGCCTATCGCTTTTGGCCTGAAAGCTGTGAAGATCATATTTATCATGGACGAAAACAAAGGCTCACCTGATATTGTCGCTGAAAAGATCCAGGAGATAGAAGGTGTGCAATCAGCAGAGATATCTGATGTTAGAAGAGCTATCGGATAAGAAGTCTATTTTATTAATCTAATTATTTCTGTAGTACTACAATCACTCCTAACCCCAGTTCCAGAAAAATGTGTTCTTGAAGCTTTGTGGCCTTTTTTCTTAATTTTGGCGATAAGGTCATCAATCTTAGGCAGCTCTTTCACCTTATTCTTTTTTGCCAAAGCATGGATGTCAAAGAAACCAACTGTTTTGACCTTACATTCTTCTTTAATTACAGCTAGTATCTTTTCATTTTCTTTGATTTCATTATTTTTCATCATCTTATTGACCAATCCAGAATCCCATAAATCCCCAAGCCACATAGGCCCAGCACTATTAAACATCCCATGTTCAGCAATGACCTTATCACATTCTTTCTTTCCTTTGATACATCTGAAGAAAACCCTGAAATAATGGTCTTTAAAATATGAAAATATCGGTATGAGCGCCTTATCAAACTGCGACCCCACAAGCTGACATTTTCTGATCAATATCCTTAATCCAACCTCATGCATATTCTCATCATGCAGTGGCTTTGCCCAGTACTTACGAAGACATGCAGAAGGATAAGTTCCTGCCAAAGGTGCTGTGTCAGTTGCAGTAACAGCCAATATCCCTTCCCTAGATACCCTTTTCACAGCTGAATCAAGAAATGGATTAGGTGTGCCAAACGGATCAATATCAATATAATCAAAACCGCATGATTCAAGAAGGAAAAGGTTAGCATCTTTGTTAGTTATGTTTATTTTCTTGGTTTTCTTGATCTTATTCAGTTTTAGATTATCATTGATATTCTTGACAGCATCTAAAGAATAATCATTGATTGTAATGTCCTTGATAACCCCCTTATCAAGTTCAAGCAAGAATCTTATCCCCCTTATCCCTGACCCAGCCATGGGTAGGCCTATCCTAAACTCCTTCCAATACTATTCAGGATTAATACAGACATATCTCTGTTGAACTTCATCACAGGATTATAGAATATTTCCATATCTTTGCTGACTATCTTAGGGATATCAACATTTAATTTAGCTTTGCCTTCGATCATAATCAAGAAAAATAGCCTATCACAATAAAAACCTTTTCAATTTACAGTGACATACACATGCTTGCTCGCCCTAACATGATCATTTCCCGCAGAAAGCCTTGCAAGATAAGCTCCAGGTGCAATATCCTTGGGAACTTCCCATTCCAGCAGCATAACCTCATGATCATGGTCTTGGATAGTGTACCCTTGAGAAACCCACATCTCACCAAGATCATATAAATAAAGCTTCATATTGACATCATAAAGATTATCAGTCCCAGTATTTCTTACAACAGAATAAAGTTCAAAATTCCCTCCAGGATTAGCATCTGACATGTAAAACTTGCCTATGACAAGCGCAAACAATAGATATACAAATAATCTTTTCATAATACATCCTATGAAGACAATGGTATATAAACATTTATTTTCAGCTCCAGTAGTAAAACCAGCATAACATTTAAAAAACACCTGTTATTAACAAGGCACATGACAACAAGAAGCCTTATCTGCACAACATTAGGTCATGTAGACCATGGAAAATCCTCAATCCTTGACAAGATAAGAGGTTCAGCTATTGTCAAATCTGAAGCAGGAGCAATAACTCAGGCAATAGGCGCTTCAATAATCCCTTTAAGCATTATAAGAAAGATCTGCGGCCAGTCACTTGACGCACTAAATATGAAATTGACTATCCCTGGTCTGCTATTCATCGACACGCCAGGCCACGCAGCTTTCACCAACTTAAGAAAAAGAGGTGGAAACCTGGCTGACATTGCAATATTAGTGATTGATATCAATGAGGGCCTGATGCCTCAGACTGTTGAATCTATCGAGATACTAAAGACATACAAGACACCATTTGTCATAGCAGCAAACAAGATTGACAAGGTTTCTGGCTGGAAATCAAGCCCAGGCCCTGTTCTTGAAAATATCAAGAAACAAACACCTCAAGTGCTCCAGCTCCTTGAGACTAAGATATATGGACTGGTAGGAAAGCTTGCAGAGCTTGGCTTTGAATCAGAAAGATTTGACCGCATTGAAGATTATACAAAACAGATCGCGATAATCCCTACTTCTGCAATAACAGGCGAAGGCATATCTGAGATCCTTATGGTTCTAACTGGCCTGGCCCAAAAATTTCTTCAGACCTGCCTTAACTGCGAGATATCAGGCCCTGCAAAAGGCACGATCCTTGAGGTCAAAGAAGCCAAAGGATTAGGCAAATGCCTTGACGTAATAATCTATGACGGCACATTAAAGAAAAACGACACTGTAGTCATAGGTTCACTGGACAAGCCCATCGTTGCCAAGATACGAGGGCTTTTCGAGCCTGCACCTCTTGCTGAGATGCGCGATAAGAAATCAAAATTCGTATCTATCCCACAGGCAGTCGCTGCAACCGGAGTAAGGATTTCTGCTCCAGGCATCGATGAAGTATTATCAGGCATGCCGATCAGAGCAGCAACTCCAGAAACCATTGAGAAGATCAAGCAAGAGATCCAAAAAGAGGTAGACGAAGTTGTTGTTGCGACTGATGAAGAAGGCATCGTGATCAAAGCTGACACGCTTGGCAGCCTTGAGGCTTTAGCCAAACTGCTAAGGGAAAAAGGCATAACGATCAAGAAAGCATCTATTGGGGATATAAGCAAAAAAGATATTGCTGATGCAGAAGCAAATTTTGAGAAAGACCCTTTGATGTGCATTATATTAGGCTTCAATGCAAAAGACAATTCAGGCATATGCAATGACCGCGTTAAGATATTCAGTTCTGATATCATCTACAAGCTGATTGAAGATTTTGAGCTGTGGCAAATCCAGGCCAAAAAGACAATTGAACAAGGACAGATTGACCTATTGATCAGGCCTGCAAAGATTGAGATAATGAAAGGCTATGTGTTTAGGCAGTCTAACCCAGCTGTTGTCGGCGCAGACATAATTGCCGGTGTGATAAAATCAGGCACTCCATTGATGAACAAGAACGGCAAAGAGATCACAGAGATAAAAAGCATGCAGCATGAACAAGAGAGCGTTGATAAAGCTGAGAAGGGCAAGCAAGTTGCAGTGGCATTGACCCATGTCACAGTCGGAAGGCAGATCAATGAAGGAGACATCTTATATTCTTCAATACCTGAAGAGCATTTCAAGAAATTCAAAGAGCTAAAACAATACCTTAGCAAAGAAGAGATAGCTATACTTAAAGAGATTGCCGAGATAAAACGTAAAGACAATCCAGTCTGGGGTGTATGATGAACCAGATAAGCCACCAGAAGATCCTGAACAAAAAAGAATCAAAAGAGATACTAAAGGCTATCAAAGATCAATGGGGCGCTGACCTTAAAGATGATTATGTGTTTCTCAAGAATGATAAAGAGCGTGTCTCGATAGCTAACAGAGACATTGAAAAGATTGATTTTGAGCGTCTTAAAGTTAATTCTGTCGGAGTATATATCTGCGAGACCCAAAATGGCATTAGGCTTAGTATCGAAGGTTCACAGCTTATAGGTCCATTGGCTACAAAGAATGTCTTAAAGCTTGAAGACAAACCAGCAAGAGACTGGCTAAAAGGTATTGATATCGAATACAAAGGAGAATTAAGAGGATTCTTGATAATACAGCACAATGATGACTTTCTTGGCTGCGGAAAAGCAGTTGACGGAAAGATCCTTAATCATGTTCCAAAGACTAGAAGGATCAATGCTAGCGATTAGGCTTATTAAATCTCAGGCTTACGATGAGCCCGCCTTCAGGAGACATATGATACCCTATTCCATCTGAATATCTATGCATCACAATGGTTCCAACTCCGCCTCTTTCGTCTGGCTCCCCCACACCTGCAAAATCATAGAATGTAAAGCCTGGATTATAACCCTGCGACCTATGCCTTAACAAGTAAGATACAAATTCTGGATCCAATCTGCCTCCCTTATCCTCAACCAAGACATGCACATGATCGCCATTATCTTTATAGTGAACAGCAACTGGTTTATCGCTTTTTTTATTTCCATGAACATATGCATTTATTACAGCTTCTCCAATAGGTGCTGTAACGTAATGCGGAACATCTGCTTTTTTCAGTACATCATACAATGGATGCAGATGATGATCAACTACGCAAGGATCCTCTTTTTCAAGTGAAAAACTTATGCTTTCATAATCAGAAGGGACCAAGTAAGGCTTTAGACCCATATCCTCAAGTTTAACACTTCCATGCTCCCTGACAATCTTCCTTATTAAAGAATCAATATTATCAAGTTCCAATAGTTCAGTATTATCCCTTTCAAATCTGCCCATACAATGTTAAATCATCATTTAGTATTTAAATCTTTCCTTTTTAACCACTTATAAGTGATAAAAAACGAAAGATTTATATAGTACTTATTTGGATTCATATATTGATGACCCCAAAAGAATTCCAAAGAATAGCAAAGACAGCTAGAAGTCTTGACCAGAATCAAGGCTCAAGGATGCATGATTTTGCACATTCAGAACGTGTTGCAGGATATGCTTTATGGATCCTGGACCAGTTTGGACTGCATGAATACGCTACAGATGTTGCAGTTGCAGCATTATGCCATGATCTTGGAAGAGAAGATGATACAGCAAACCACACCCATAGTACTCAAAGTGCCGATATAGCAAGACAACTAGTCCATGACTTAAGAATCGATGTAGACCTGGATTCAGTTATCTTTGCGATAGAACATCATTCTGATATGAGATCACCAGATGGCAATTCTCCAACAGTACAAGGCTATTCCATAGATGGGATAAACCCAGCCATACCTGCATTTTTATGGGACGCAGACAGGCTCGATCTGAAAAGAGCCAGTGGTATGAGAGTTAGCACAAAAAGACTTACCACTAAAGTAGCGCAAGAGTATGCAAATTCTGAAAGGCACGAAGCAAATTACAGGCCAAAGACAACAATGGATTTTGTTACTGATTGCTTAACACCATCACAAACCGCAAATGTAGATTCCTACCAGGGAACCTACATCGCACACCTTCCAGGAATGTTTGAACAAGGCCTTCTAAGTCCGCCTAGATTAAAAGAATTGGGTGACCAAGGTAACAAAGCAGCTGCCAGAGCTTTTATACTATCAAGAAAAAAGAAAAATCCGTATGTTTCTGCACACAGGGATCTTGACTACACCAGAAGCTATGCTTTTGAAAATAAGCAGCATCAGGCAGAAGGTATTGTAGAAGATGGATGCATCCTAGGACTAGCATTGCCAGAGTTTGGTTCAACAGGTTTTATCCATGTAAAAGACCAGATACCTGCTTCAAGGATAAGAGAGATCTATGTTAAAGACCAAGCAGCTTTAGGAAGAACAAAAGCATTATGCGATCAATACGATAGAAAAGATATCCAAGTAAGATTACTGTAACCCAGCATCTGTTTTTAATTCTCTTTGCCTAATAAGATATTTAGCAAGCTTTGAGAGATCATTCATCGAGCCTACCTCAACATCAGGGGGAAAATTCATATCCTTCCTGCCTAAAGCAACATAATGATTATTTACTCCTGAAGACCGGGCATAACCTATAATCTCATTAAAACTAAAATCAGGGTTGGCAGTGCTATTGCATGCTTGCAATACAAGAACATCTATCCCAAGCTGCTTATCAAATGTTTCCATCGCAGCCCAGATATCATCAGTAGGCAGATGCTCTAACCTATATTCAGTATTATCTGCAGAGAGCAGCATCTGTTGATCAACACTTGCAAAATACTGAGGAGTTGATAGCACAGCAACATACAAAGGATTTTCTACAGCATAAGCATGCCGTTCTGATTGTATTTCCTTTTCAGTCTGCCTTTCTTTTCTGGCTTCTCTTCGCTCCACCCTAGCCTGAATCTTTCTCTCATGCTTGGCTTGACGATAAGCCTCTTTGCTGGAAAAACCATGAAAAGTAGCTTTCTTTACCATAAAGGGACAATAATCAGATTCGTTTTATAAAGCTAAGTAACAATTAATCAGAATATCTTCACCTGTATCTTACCCTCTTTTAGCTTGGAAACAAACTGTCTGGAAAAATCCTTTGACACTTTATCAGCTCTCAATCCTAAAGTCCTCTTTGAGCTAAAATCACTCCTCCTTACAACAATCTCTCTTTCATCATCAAAATTGGGATTGACACCACAATTAACCTCTTCAATCAATCCACCTGCAGTAATCCTAATCTTTATTTTATCCTTGCCTTTCAGGAACTCCTTTAGTTCACCAAGGTCATAATCAGCTTTGACACCAACAATACAATCAGCAACCTTACCTATCTCATCATCCTTGGTAAACTCAAAAGTATTTTTATGCTTAGATGTAATGTTTGAGTGCCCAAAACAAGAAAAAGAATACATCTTTAGACAATATCTTCAATAGGTTTATCAGACTTTTTTGCAGGTTTCTCAGTCTTTTTAGCTTCTGCCTGCAGGTCAACACCCATATCCTTAAGGCCCTTGATATGCATCTGCATAAGCTGCTCTACTATCTGCAAGATTCTCATTAGCTCTTCTCTTTCTTTAGCTAATGTTGTTAAAGCTCCTTTATGAAATCCAACTTGTTCATCATTATTTGCTTTTTTTGCCATGACTATCACCTATATTCTACAATTTGCTGCAGATTTATTAATCTTTCTACTTGATATGAAGCTCTAGGATATCTCCATCATGCAGTTCCTTATCTAGTTTCCTGTATACCTGGCCGTCAAACTTAGCAGACTTGCCCCATACCCTTGCAAACTTAAATTTTTCAACAAAAGCCCTGTGCAGCTTCTCGCACACATCCCTTATAGTGCACCCGTTAAACATTATCAGAGGCTCTTCCATATCAGGCTTTTTATTGACTTCTTTGAGAAATATCTTGATAAAACCAAGCTTATTATAGATAGCATCCTTAAGCTCTGGTATACCCTCCCCTTTCTCAGCAGCTACAACAACATCAGGTTTTATCAGCTCTTTAAGCTCGCCAAGAGTCTTTTGATCAACAAGATCAGCCTTAGTCAGCACAGTAAGCGCCTTGGTATAAAACCTGTTTCCATCGATGATATCAATAAGCTGGTCTGCATCAATATCTTCTCTTATCAGGATATCAGCATTGTTGAGTCTCATCTCTCTTGCGATATCGATTATGGTCTCTTTATCGGTCTTTGTCAGATGGACTGTGAGCCCGATACCTAATCCGCCTTTAGGTTTTTTTGTTATCTTGACATCAGGCTTTTGTTGATTGATACGTACACCTGTCTGGGCTATCTCATCAAGAAGCGCATCATGATGCTGCGGAAACAATGCATCAATCAATATCAGGATAAGGTCAGCATTCCTCATCATCGCCAGCACTTCTTTGCCCCTGCCTCTGCCAGCTGCAGCGCCTGATACTATACCAGGGACATCGATGATCTGTATCTTGGAAAACTTATACTCCAAAAGGCCAGGAACAGCGCTTAATGTAGTGAATGAGTAAGCTGCAATCTCAGATTTGGCGCTTGTAAGCTTGTTCAGGAGCGTAGATTTCCCGACAGACGGAAAACCAAGCAATAATACTGTAGCGTCCCCAGTTCTCCTTACTGAAAACCTGTCATCACCTTTTCCTTTGCCAACACCTGCCCTTATCTCTGCTTTCTCACGCAGCATGGCAAGCTTAGCTTTCATAAGGCCAACAGCATGCTGAGTCCTTTTGTTATACTTGGTCTTGCTTATCTCGCTTTCAAGGGTGTCAATATGCTGATTAGTGGTGAGCTTCTTTCTCTCAGTAAGCTGTGCTTTCTCTTTCTTCTTTGATTTTGAAAATGCTTCTTTTCCTGGCATATTTACCCCGATATTCAGCTTGTTTTTAAAGATTTAGAATTATCCCTTTTCTTCTTAGCTCTTGAATAACATGTCCAGATGGTCCTGTCATCCCTATTTAAGAGTTCAGCAATCTCATGATAGCTCATCCCCTTTTCCTCTTTAAGATATTCAGACATTATCTCAAGCACTGATAGGTTTCTATCTTGGAATATCTGGGAAGGGATCATGATGCCTTTATCTGCTGCAGCCTTCCTAGGCTGCTTTCTTTTTTTCTTTGCCCTGTTCACGCATGTCCAGATTGTCCGGTCGTCCCTATTTAAGAGTTCAGCAATCTCATGATAGCTCATCTCTTTATCTTCTTTAAGATACTCTGAGATTATCTCAAGCACAGACAATGTCCTGTCTACAAAGATCGATGATGGCAGTTCAACCTTTGTCTTATTTTCTTGTTTCATTTCTTTAGCATCAGATAGATCTTATCTGTTATCTCATAGGCTTTTCTTTTCATGCGCTCGCTTACCTTTGATGAAAGAAGATGTTTGTAATCTTTCATCATCTTCTGGTACATCCTTTTTGCTTCAGTTAGTTTACCTTGGCTGATTACTACATTAATCTCCTCAGCTTCTTTGCCTAACTTAGCAAGATCATACTTCAAAGCTGCCTTTTCAATGCTATGCTCTATCCTAGACACTTTCTCAGTCAAAGACTCGACATCCTTGACTGCAAGATCGATCATGGAGAGATAGCTCTGTCTTAGTGATCTATAGGCATCTTTGGCTTTTGCAATCTGATGTTTTCTCAATAGCTCGATGATCTCATTATTGCAAGAATTGAATTTAGTCAATTGCTGGTTGTAAAGCATCTTTACATATCTCGTGTAAAGTTTTCTGTAAGCAGCAAACACTTTTCCATATAGCTCATGACCTTTCTTCTCATCTATAAAGGCCTTATACTTAGAGACAAGCTCAGCATATGCTTTTTTAGCACCTTCGATATCATTATTTCTTACAGCATTATTCAGTTGCTTCAAGGCATCTGCAAACTTCTCAAGCTTGACCCTTTCCTTATAATGCTTAAGATTATCCTTGATATCTTGATATGCTTTCTTGCTCTTATCAAAATGCTTATTATCATTAAACCAGTCATAAGTCACGAGCAATTTCTTATATGCTGATTTAGCACTAGCATAATCATGCCTGTGCAGCGCCTTCTTGATCTCTTTGATATGGCTATTAAATTCAGCTGTCTTCTTTGAGACGATATTATGTAAATAACTATCTTCAATATGTTCATATACCTTTTGAGTTTGTGCATAATGGCTTTCAATTTGAGATTTGGAGATAGCAAGTTCAGAGATCGAATGATACAGCTTTAGGAGCTTATTATAATTTGATTTTGCTTTTGCAAAGTCATCTGCTTTTACATTATTGTAGATCTCCTTTGCAAGACTATCAAATGCAGCATGTGGGGCTTTCAGATAATATTTCTCATATGCTTGTACTACCAGATGATAACTGTGTTCAGTCTTGCCAAAGATGTGACTGATCTTCTTATCCTTGAGAGGCAGTTGTGATAGTCTCACATAAGTATCTCTCAAACCAGCATAAGCAAGCTCTGCTTGTGCAATCCTTCCTGCCAAAGCAAGCTTTCTTACAATATGATAATTCCTGTTGAATTTTAAGAGATTAAGCTTTATCAAAGGCCATTTTATGATAAGCTCTGCAAGCCTGCGATAATTGGTCCTAAGGTCATAGTATAGTGCATACGCCTGCTTAAGAGATACGCCCCTTTTGCTGACTAGATGTACATATATATTCCTTAATGCACGATACATCCTTGTAGCAGATCCCTTGATCTTAAGGTCAATGTAATTTCCAAGCCTAAGTATTCCGCTGGTATAATGATATAGTTTGATGTAGATCCAATTCTTCCTATGGTGCACGTGTTCAACAAATGCGATAGAGCCTATAAGCAGCAGAGCTGCAAATGCTGCAAGTATCGCCATGACTTTCAGGCTTACTACAAACCTTTTTCCGCCAAACAGGCTGACACAATCAACTGCGCAGTTGAACTGATCCTCGCCTTCTCCGCAAACACCATTTCCGCATAAGCATCCAGTAAGGTCAACAACAGCTGATTTTGGCAGCTCTTTTCCGATGACCACATAAGTATCATCTGGTGAGCATGATTCAATGACAAGGTCAAAGTACTTGTTATGGCCAAGTATAGATACAAGCTCAGGATCACGGTTAATGATATCCTCTGAGATTATCCTTTCTATGGTTGTCCTTGCAGCTGCATCATCAAGAAGGCCAGTATGTGTAGTATCGATCTCCCAATAGTTCCTGCACCTGTCCCTTAAATATTCTTCACCAACATTTGTCGCGCTTGTTGTTGATACAAACCCGTCGCTTGGTTCGCCAAACAAGTCTTCAGTAGATATTGCCAATGCACCTGTCCCTATAGCAACATTCTTTGTTCCAGCAACAACATAATAATTGATACCAGGAACCCTTGGAGTTACAGACCTCTTAGCTAAAGCTTTGACAAGGTTGCTGTTCATATTGAACAATGGATAATCTGATTGTGAGTTCACCAGTATATCGTAGATCTTGGTATAGAAGTCAGCGACTGGACTTCCCTCGTTTGGAACACCGACCAATACCACCCTTTTAGTCTTATTTACAAATGTGTACTGTATAGCCTCGCTGTTTTTGATCCAGCTGTTATACAATGCCTTCTGGGTGATGATGCCGCCCATGCTGTGTGCTACGATATAGAGATTATCAAATTCAGAGGATCTTGATTCAAGGTGATCTGCAAGTTCAACTGCAGTCTGGTTTATAGTATGCGATGTAGGATAACCAAAGGTATAGACCTTGAAAGGCTGCTCGGTTACTCTGATATCATCGATTATCTCTTTGTATGTTTCAGGCGAGCTTCCAAGGCCATGTATAAGAACAATTGCGTCTCTAGATGCGAATGTTGGCTCATAAACTGATTCAAGCTCAGAACCATAGCAGTATACGCAGATTATGCCCATGACTGCAAAGATGGCCTTGTTATCATCACCAAGATACTCAGAGATATCAGAAGTTACAGTAACGACTTTCTTCTCTGCATCCGTAATACCGCCAAGATGATCCCAGTTGCCATCTGTCTTAACATAAATACCAAGAGTGTCTGGCTCAATATTTGTAATGTCAGAGTAAGGTAATGTTATGGTCACATTTCCTGATGCTTTACCGCTGAATTCAAGCTCTACTGGAGCGCCAACGATCTTCAATTGTGTATTTGCTGCCTCTGCAACATCTTCTTTTACCCTGGAAAGCTTAACATTCAGGTTCTCAAAAGCCTCTCCATGGAACTGGATATTTATGTCACCGCTTGCCAAAGATGTTTCAAGTTCTGAAAGAGTTATATCTCGCTCTTCAACATCGATCTTAAGGAGCTCTGGGTCTATAACATCCATCTCCCTTGTGGTGCTCTTCACTTCTTCACCACATACCAAAGTGCTTACTTTTGCTACCTGTGTTGGTGTGCAAAATCCGCCCTTGCATGTCAATGCTTCTATATTCCCATAATTATCAGGTACGCTCACAGTCATCTTATAAAGCTCCCCTTCTGTGCAGGAAACCTTGAACGGTTCCACAAGTATATGATAACCTGCTGGAATATCAACCTCAGACAGATCTGAGCCAGATATGCTTAAAACCTTAGTCTCTGTTGAGAATATGCAAGGTACAGTCCTTGAAGACGCAGCTGCACCCTCAGCATAATTGATCTCAGTAGGTTCTGTAAGAGGCGGTAGATCAGGTTCAGGTGGCAGATCGCTGCTAGAGCATGAACCTCCTGAACAGGTATAGCCAGTGCCGCAACTGCCGCAGGAACCGCCGCAGCCATCACTGCCGCAAGACTTACCTACACAGTTAGGTATACAAGAAGGTATGCATGAACCGCTTGAGCAGGTATAGCCAGTGCCGCAAATGCCGCAAGAGCCGCCGCAGCCATCAGTGCCGCAGGATTTGCCAAAGCAATCTGGGATGCATAGAGGTACACATGAACCGCTTGAGCAAGTATAGCCACTACCGCATTCGCCGCAAGAACCGCCGCAGCCATCAGTGCCGCAAGTCTTTCCAGAACAGCTTGGAACACAAACAGCTACACAATCTCCACCTGAACAGGTATAGCCACTGCCGCATTCGCCGCAAGAGCCGCCGCAACCATCACTGCCGCAGGACTTACCGTCACAGTTTGGAGTGCATTCCCCTCCATCCTTATTATGTACAAGGAAACTATTTGCATAAAATGTGTTATAATGATCAACAGTCTTAAGATTATATGTCTGAACATAACCAGGGAATGTCTGGATTGAGAAAATCTTAATCCATTCTCCATCTTGAGTAAACAACTCATCTCCCACTTCCAGAGTGTAAGTCTCAACCCCCTCAAGCTCTGAACCGATTAAGTCAAGAGCAACCTTTTCTTTATCAATTCCCGCCCATACAATCTTACCATCCTTCTTAGTGTAGAAAGGATGCTCACTGGTCGTATTTATTGCCCCATTGATCTCATATAATGCCTCTCTGATTGGACTTTCAAGCTCAAGCACTTTTGCTATTCTTTGTTCCCTGTTTTTGTGATCAAATGATAATACCCAATCCCCGATTCTTACATCTTCAATCACCTTTTTGCTTCTGTCTGCCATGGTAATTGATGTTCCTGCAGGGAAACATGACGAAACAGGTGGTGATGTGACACTGATTGTAACATTATTGCTGTTATTTATCGCAGCACTGTCATTAGCGGTAAACACTACATAATGTGTTCCAGCTGATGGCGCTGAAACAGTAGCAACACTTGTCACCTGATTGATCGTTATTGTTACACCACTTACTGTATTATTTGTATAATTCAAGGTATCAAGGTCATAATCAACAAAATAATTGCTCAATGTTACGGTTGTGCTGCTGCCTTCTTCAAAGGAGATAGTTGGGATATTTGATGTAAGCATTGGAGGAGCATTTAAGATTGTGATTGTAGCATTATTCCAAAGAGATTCATAGTTTATTCCATCATATCCCTTGACAGAGCAAGTCCAGTTCTCATATTTAGTGGTGTTTCCTGATAGCAAGGTTGATACCATGTTTAAGGTTGCCTGACCATATGGGCCGCTCCTTCCAGATAAGGAAGGAACTGAATTGTTGTACCATGTATAGTTCACATAGATATTAGCGCTGTTAGCATCAGTGACATTTGCATAGCATGTAAGATTTGCATTAGTATAATTAAAACCAGTTGATGAATTCACATAAACAAAAGCAGTTGCAGGAGCAGTGGCAGATACATTCACAGTATATAATGTGCTGTTCACATTATCACTAGTATCATTGACAGACACATTGATATGATACATGCCGATACCCAAAGCAGTATTATTCTCAAGCACACCAAGTACACTTAACTTGAACCTTGTAGTATCGTTGATAAAGAACTGATCAATTGCATTATTATCACTAGCATTAAAATCAACTACTAGCCTCTCTATAAAGAACTCTAAGGTAGCATTTGGATATGTCTCATTGAATGTTGGCGCAGTAAGATCGATAGTAATAGTCCTTGTGCTGGTCTGTGCCATGTTACCAGCAGTATCATTGCAATAACCAGTGTAATTATAGTTACCCTCAGCAGATGGTCCGATTGTCCACCAATAGAATATGCCTACATTACCACTAGGGGTATCATCAATCGTACCAGAGAAATTGATCCAAACACTATCTACAAAGGTTTCATTGCATGTCATATTATAAGTATGTGTCCTGACCTTTGTGAAAGTATTGTTAGCAGGTGTTGGCTCTACCCATCCAGTCTCATTAACTTGAGTTAGGTTTGGAGCAGTCCTGTCAACATAGAACCAAGCTGTTAGGTTTCTGGTATTATTCTCTGTATCAACAGCCCATGTTATTATCGAATAATTCCCTTCAGACAGGTTATCAACATTGACATTATCCTGCCAGACAAAGATATTTGAATTGAGTGTAGTCTCATTATAATATACGTTCTGCGTTGTATTATATATGGTATAATTGCTGTAGTTCAATAAGTGGTTGCTTAGCCAGATGTAAAGGCTGAAGTTAGCATTCACAAACACCCCATTCTGTGGAGGACTTACATACTGAATGTTTGGCTTGGTATTGTCAAGCACAAAATAAGTTGAAGCATTGGCAACATTATTAGATGTATCATTGACATACACTACCAATGTAAGATTAGTTGAGTTTAGGTTCAATACATTGTAAGGCCAAAGGTCAGTTGTAGTCAATGTAGCGTTCCAGATACTGCCAGAGAACATATCCATCGTACCGTTCGCAATCACCTTACTGTTAAATGTGCCATTCCTGATTTCAAATGTCACATTATCCAAAGCATAATCTGAAGCATTTGCTAGGATAAGGACAGTATGGCCTACAATAGTATAATTTAATGGGGTTATGATAGAAACATTAGGGAATAATGTATCAGTCACGTTTATATTGATTATTGATGAATTTACATTATTATTAGTGTCATTGACACTGACATTGACATAATATACCCCTATAGGAAGCATTGTGTTATTTTCAAGGACACCGCTTGCATTTATCTTGAAATTTGTTGTATCATTTATGAAATACTGATCAACACCTGCATAATCACTTGCATTATAATCCACAAACACGCTACCGATAAAGAATTCTACAGTCAGATTATATGGTGTCTGGTTCCAGGTTGGTGCATGATTATCAAGAGTCTTGTTCTCGCACCTTCCATCAGATAAAGTAACTCCAACAATAGTACAGTTGATTGAAGTATAGTTAGTCAATGTTGAGTCATTGATAAATGATATCCTTTCAGTAACCTCAGTCAATGTTGACCTATAGTTGACTGAATTGTTTACAGTTGAGTTGATAATATTGCAGTCTATCTTGGTTGAATTAAATATTACAGAATTGTTTACCCTTGATGTATTTACATAACTTGATGTGATATTCGAGTCTTCAAGCACAGAATGATGCACTGTTGAATTTCTGATATATACAGTGCCATAATAGGTATTGTTTACTGTGTTACTTGGATCAATATACAAGAACCCGCTTTTCTGAGAAGAACTTGTATCATTTGAGTTATAGCATTCAGTATGCTTATAGTTTACATCTATGAGTATACAATCTACAATAATCGAATTGTTCACAGATGAGCCATTGATAATAGATGAGATTTCAGTAATGTTCCTCACATTTGCATTGAAGTTGTCTGAGTCTATAACGTGGCTGTCAGTTATCCTGCAGTTGATCTTTGTTGAGTTGCCGATCTGGCTGTCTACAACAGTACAGTTGATTATTGTTGAGTTTGTGATATTTGCATTAACATCAATATTTGAACTATCATTTATCTGTATATATACAGTGTCAGAACTGCTGAATTCACCATCATTGACAGTTAAGGTAACAGCATAAGTTCCAGGTGAAGTGAATATGTAAGAAGGTGTTGCACCAGAAAGCGAACCAAACTCAGGATTATGCCATACATAAGTTAACACATCTCCATCAGGATCAAGGCTTCCTGTTCCATCAAACTGTACCAAAGCTTTCCCAGTTGAGTTTAGGCTTAGGAACTGGTCAGGACCTGCATCTGCAACCGGTGCATCATTTGCCACGGTGTTGTAAGGTAATATTGTTATCCTGACATTATCAGTATCAGTATTTGTTCCGTCAAATACAGAGAGTTCAACAGTGTAGACACCTGGTGCTTCATATATCTTTGATGCTGTAACACCAGATAGGCCATTACTCCAGTTGAATGTCAAATGAGCTGTGCTGTTATCAGGATCAGTTGTAGCTGAGCCGTCAAATAATACACTAACCTTGCCAGTAGAGTTAAGTGAATAAGTTGCATCTTCACCAGCATTAGCAGTTGGAGCATCATTTGTTGCTGGATAGTCAATATTTGTTACAGTGACCAAGGTTGTATCTATGCTAACATTATCACCATCAAATACAGTTAATTGTAAAGTATAAACACCAGCTGAGGTATAATTGTGGCTGACTGAATTTAATCCATAGCCAAACATATCACTTGTACCATCACCAAATCTCCAGGTAAACTTAAGCTGAGATGTCAGATTATCTGGATCAAAAGTAGCATTTCCATTCAGTGTTAAATTAATATTCACAGTTGTGTTATAAGGCCCGCCAGCGTTAGCAGTAGGAGCATCATTGACACCTAGATGGTTATAGCCGTTCACCTGTACATTGACTGTATCTGTATCATATTGTCCAAAGCTGTCAGTAACGATCAATGTTACAGTATAAGCTCCAGTAGAAGTGTAGTTATGCTGAGGCTCTTTTAGAGTGCTTGAACCGCCGTCACCAAAGTTCCAGCTGTATGTTAATGGGTCACCATCAGGATCAGTGCTGTTTGAGGCATTGAATGTCACATTTACATAACCAGCTGCATCAACAGTCACGTTCTTGTCCGAGCCTGCATCAGCAATTGGAGCTCTGTTGATGACAAATACTGTCCTAGTCTGAGTCTGCGCCAGATTACCAGAAGTATCATTGCAGTAACCAGTAAAGTTATAATGTCCAGCAGGCCTTGTAACATCCCAGGTATAGGATATCCCTGAATTGAACAAGGACATGTTAAGGGTATTGTTGATATATATCCAAACCTTATCAGTGAAAGACTCATTGCAGGTCATATTCAAGGTAAACCCTAAGCCTGTGATATTGGTGTTGTTAGCAGGAGTCGGATAAACCCAGCCTGTTTCATTGACTGTGGTTAAGTTTGGTGCTGTCTTATCAACATAGAACCAGCTAGATAGGTTCCAATAATTATTCTGAGTATCATTGACCCATGTGATCACTGTATAATTTCCATCCTGTAACTTATCAACATTTACATTGTCAAGCCAGGTAAAGGTGCTTGAGCTAAGATATGTCTGGTTGAAATATTCCCTCTTACCTGTCTCATTATATATAGAGACATTACTGTAGTTCAATTTATGGTTGCTTAACCAGATGTAAAGTGTGAAATTCTCATTTACAAACAGACCAGACTGCAATGGACTTACATACTGGATGTTTGGCTTTGTATTATCAAGTATAAAGTAAGTATAGTCGCTTCCAATATTAACTGATGTGTCATTTCCAAACACCCTTAGAGTTAGGTTAGTGCTGTTCAGGTTATTCACATTGTAAGGCCAAAGCTCAGTTGTGGTTAATGTAGCATTGAAGGTATCGCCAGAAAGCCTGCTCATGGTTCCATTGGCGATAATCTTACCTTCTATGGTTCCGTTTCTGACCTCATAACTTACATTGTCAAGGTCATGGTCTGTAACAGTAGCCTGAAGCATCACAGTCCAGCCAACAATTGTGTTGTTCAATGGAGTAAGGATTGTAACATTTGGAGCAGTTGTATCAGTCACATTTATTTCAATAATTGTGCTGTTGACATTGTTTGAGGTGTCGTTAACAGAAACATTCACATGATATCTGCCAAGAGGAAGCACTGTTGCATTCTTCAGTTCACCTGTCTGCGTGATATTAAACAAGCTATCATTCACAGACCACCTATCGATGCCATGATAGTCTGTAGCATTTATATCAATATACAAGCTGTCAGTAAAATACTCCAAAGTTAAATTCCTTGGATACTGTGTCCACTGAGGTGCGATCGTGTCAGTTACATTTATCTCAATGGTTGTGCTGTTTACATTATTTGAGCTGTCATTTACTGATACATTCACATGATACCTGCCAAGAGCAAGAACAGTTGAATTCTTTAGTTCGCCAGTTAGGGTTATATTAAACCTTGATGTATCATTGGTGAAATACTGGCTGATACTGTGATGATCAGTTGCATTGATATCAATATAAAGGCTGTCTACAAA
>JAHJBD010000153.1 GCA_018813725.1 Nanobdellota archaeon
AGCCGTTCTAAAAAGGCACAGGAATAGTAATGACAGGAATTTTATTTACTATCTTAATGTTTCCAATTTATCTACTTTTAAGATATCCCTTCTTTAGGTTGCCCATCCATATGGATGTGGGATTTTATATATTCAACAATACAATTTATTCAAGGAGGATTGATTTTTCAAGGGGATGGAATGCGACTTATGCCGGTTGCAGTAAAGTTGTCACCGAATTTTTTTACAGTCTTGTCTATTTACTTCATGGTGGGAATAGTTATAAATATTGGTCTCGGATCTATTTCAGCCTTTACAATTACCTGACAGCTATTGCTGTTGGTTATACTATGTATATAATTGGTCAGGAGTCGATCTTTCTCTACTGTACAGGACTTTTAGTCTTCTGCTTTATATCCTCCGAGCCACATTATGGTATTTATTTTGAAAGTGGAGAGCAATTTGAAATCCTATTTCAGGTAGTTGGATTTTTATTGATTCTCTTAGGCATAAATAGAGGAAACGGTTATTTATTGGCAGGTGGAGTTGGCTTATGGGCATTAGAGAGTTATTTTATTAAACTTTCTTCACTTGTGGGAACTACAATTCTTGCCCTGGGCGTGGGCATCCTGTATCTAAGAAGCATTCCTTATCTTGCAGTTTCTTTGATCATACCATTTGGAATTTACATTTTATGGGTGCGAAAAAACAGAAAGAGTTTGCGGGAACTGGCTTACTTTCTTGTTGGACATCAGAAACATTATGGTCATAATGTAAATCTTAAGTCTTATCTTAATCAAATCAGCGAAAAAAGTAAGTGGCTTTACAGCATTCTTCGTTCTCATCCACTTATTCCTGTCGTAGCGTTAGTGGGTGTTATCTCTGGCAACAGCAAGCTTTTCCTTATAATTCTTTATCTTTTTAATGTCTGGAGCAGTTATGTTTTTTTAGCTTATCGTATGTGGTATCATACTATTACCTTTCAACCTGTTATTGCTTGTCTGGCAGCACTTGGAGTAGGCATAATTATTAACAATATTCCCTATGGATATTTATTGGTTGTAGGATTACTGAGCATTTGGTTATTAATGCATCTGCGAAAGGTTTATGGATTGACCTGTGAAGAACTGAATCGCTGGACATGGCAACCTCATGGCAGTAGTATGTGTGATAAAAATTTAATGTTAGAAAAGATTGTTCCTGAAATGCGCTCTTTAGTTCAGGGACAACTATTGTTTGTCTTTGGGGCATGGAATCAGGCTTATGTGCTGTTAGAAACAAGTTATGATACCAATATAGGTATAGTCTCTGCTTACGAATACCTGGATGATATGCGTCCTAATTGGCTTATGGATTTGAGTAAACAGTTTGTAAAAGAACCACCTTCATTTATGCTTGACTCAGGTAATTGTTTTAACTCTGCAGCGGCTAGAGACAAGTTGGGACTTGACTACCGACTTCTCAAGGTTTGGGGTGACCAAGACTTCAAATTGTTTAGATTGGAATCGGTAGATCGAAAGGTCAATACTGATTTGAGGTGTCAAAGCTACAGAGATATAAATGAGATTATAGCTGTGGGCAATAGATTTTTACAAAAAGGAGAATATGAAAAGGCAGCAGAAAAATACAAAGAGGCTTCATTTATAGAAGAAATTCCCTCGCAGATAAGATTCTTTGCTATCCTGGGCCTTGCAAACTGCTACTCAAGCCAGGGCAAGTTCAAAGAGGCAGAGGAGAAGTTTAATGAAGCCTTATCTATCAACGAAGTTCCAGAGCCAGAGAAGGCTTTTGCTCATTATAATTTAGGTTCAGTGTATGAAAGAAAAGGAGATTACAAGAAGGCAAAGGATAAATTTGAAAGTGTTTTAACTTTGACAAAGGACATTGAATCTTTGGATGGAAAACTCTTAGGCAACGCCCATTTTCATCTGGGTTGTATCTATCAATCGCTTGGTGAAAGAGAAAAGGCAGAGAGAGAATTTGAAGACTGCCTGAAATTGATCCTGGATCACAAAAAAGCAAAAGAAAATTTGAAAAAAATTAGAGCAATCAACAGGGACTTTTAAGAGACCTTAAAGAGACTTAAATATTCAGCCACGAATTGACACTAATAGACACGAATAAAAGAAATTCAACTACAATTTTACCACAGCGCAGCAGAGCCGCAACCAAATTTATAGACAGGATCTACTGGATAACACAGGATAATAAAAGATGTTAATAACAGGGACCTGCAAGAGATCCTAAAGAGACTAAAGGCCAAATTTTCTTAAAGTCTCATGCAAGTCTCGTCCAGGTCACTGTTAAGTATATCTTAGGACAGGGAATTTAAAAGACTACACCAACAGGGACTTTTAAGAGACTCTGAAGAGACTAAAGAAAAGGATTGATTTTAAAAGTCTCATACAAGTCTCGTCCAGGTCACTGTTAAAAACTATCCTGTCCATCCTGTCAAAATAAAGATTCGTGTAGATTCGTATTCATTCGTGGCTAAGTAGTAATAAAGGAACTTAAGATAATCAAAATAGTCTCATGCAAGTCTCGTCTAAGTCACTGTTTAAGA